>DASVWG010000220.1:0-13039 GCA_036389695.1 Pyrinomonadaceae bacterium | reverse complement strand
ATGAACGATGAATTAAGAATTTGCAATTCATCGTTCATCGTTCCGCGTTCATCGTTTTCTTTATTCCGCCGCGACTTCGATTAATTTGATTGAATCGCGGTTTTTCTTATCGCGTTTTTTGTCTTTCCGGCGTTTGTATTTGGCGCGAATAATCGTTTTGACGTTGCCGCGCACGTGAAAATCGCCTTCGATTTTGACCTTCAAAGGGTCGCAAGCCTTGACGAAATCTTCCAGAATCACGTTGACCACGTGTTCGTGAAAAATCTTCACGCTGCGGAAAGAATTGATATAAAGCTTTAAGCTTTTCAGTTCGATACAGCGCTCGTGCGGGATGTATTCGAGGCGAATCACGGCAAAATCCGGGAAATCCGAAAACGGGCAAATCGCCGTAAATTCCGGCATTTCAAAATTGATTTTGATTTTACGCCCGACGTGTTCGTAAGGAAAAGTGTCGAGCGCGTAAAGATTCATCTCGTCGCGCGGCGTCGGGCGAATGTCCAAGCCCTGCTGATTGACCGGTGCTAAATTTTTCTTGTTTGGCATAGCTGTCTTTTTCGTTAAAAGTCGAAACGATAATTTTACAACAGCGCGCGAACTTTCGCCAAAGAACCGCGCAGAACCGCGCAGAAAATCCGGCGGGGCGGAAAGCTTTTAATAAATAAAGACATTTTCCCTGCAATAAATAAAGACATTTTCTTTGCGTTCTTTGCGTCTTATTCTTCGCGTCCTTTGCGCTAAAAACTTTCTTTAACCGCAAAGGACGCAAAGATTTTCGCCAAGGGCGCAAAGATGCTACAGCTTCCGAATCCCGACTCGCATAAAAAATTTCTTTCTATTTTCGTTTGTGTCTTTTCTCGCTCGTTGATGTGACTGTTTTGGCGTAAGGCGAATTTACGCCCTCACAAAATTTTAGACATTTTCCAAGTGAATATAATGAAAAAATACTTTTTTTCTCTCGCCGTTTTAATGATGCTTGCGGCAAATTCTTTTGCTCAGTGCAATGCGGTAAATTTTGAGGTTTCGTCAATCGGGACGGTGCAAAACGCGATGGCTTATCGCACGGTTCTGGATTTTAACGGCGACGGCAAAATGGATTTCGCCGGCGATTATGACAACGGTTCGGGGCAGTTAAATAACGTCACCGTGCTGCAAAACAACGGCGCGGGCGGTTTGACGCCGATTACTTTGACGCTTTCAAATTCCGGCGGCGGTACTTTTTGGGGCGCAAGCTGGCAGGATTTTAACGCCGACGGAAAGCCTGACGCGCTCGCTTATTTTTCGACCGAACCGAAAATGGTTATCTATTACAATAACGGCAACGGCGGGCTGACGCGCGGAAATAATCTCTCGTTCGATTCGCCTTCCGAATACGTTTCGGGCGCGGACGACATCAATGGCGACGGACGGGTGGATTTTATCACGACGGGCGCGCCGAATGCGGGCAGCGACGAGCCGAATTATTATCTTTATTTCAGCACGGGCGACGGCACATACACCACGCGCACGCCCATTACCACTGAGCACGCCAATCTTTTTATCGGCGATTTCAACGGCGACGGCAGAAAGGACATCGCCATCAATAAAGCCGTCTCAAACTCGAATAACTATACGCTCAAATATTGGATGCAGAGCGAGGGCGGCGGCTTTTCGATGACGCCCGAAAAAGCCATCGGACGTTTCCGCATCGAAGGCGTCGATGAATTTAACGGCGACGGAAAAGCCGATTTTTACGGCACGACTTCCTTTTCGACGACGGTTTCGTTTTTGATAAGCAAGGCGAGCGGCGGTCATACAGCCAGCGATTTTCCGTCGGGTTATAGAGACGGCACGAACCGCATCTATTTCGGCGATTTTAACGGCGACGGCAAACGCGACGTGCTGGACAGCGGGCGCGCGAGTAACGCCACCTACGGTTACACGGCGCTTTTCGGAAACGGCGCGGGCGGTTTCCGAAGCTTTTCAAACGCCGTTTCGCTCGACGACCAGAATTTTAATAAAGTGGCGAACGCGCTGGATTTTACGGGCGACGGCAAAACCGATTTGGTTCGATTTTCGTCTGATTCAAACAATAATCGCACGACCGTCGAATTGCTGAAAACAGTGTGTCAGAGAAGCGGACAAACAAAAACCGTGGATTTTGACGGCGACGGCAAAACCGATTTGGCTTTCTGGAATCCGGCAAACGGGAAATGGTCGGTCAGATTAAGCTCGCAGCCCGACGCCGCGCCGCAGGAAACGTTTTTCGGAAGCGGCAATCTGGGCGACGTTCCGGCGGTCGGCGATTACGACGGCGACGGCAAGACCGATTTCGCCGTTTATCGCAAAAACACAGGCGACTGGTATATTCTGCAAAGCTCTGATAACGCGATGTCCGCCGTGCATTTTGGAATTAATTCGGATAAGCCCGTGCCCGCCGATTTCGACGGCGACGGCAAGACCGATATTGCCGTCTTCCGCGAAAGCGTCGGCGATTGGTATATTTTGCGCAGCCGCGACGGGCAATTTCAGGGCTTGCATTTCGGCGCGAGCGGCGATAAGCCCGTTCCGACGGATTTCGACGGCGACAATCGCGCGGACATCGCGGTTTATCGTCCGAACGACGGAACCTGGTATTATCTGAGAAGCTCCGACAATCAATTTGTCGCTTTCAAATGGGGAATCAGTTCGGATAAACCCGTCGCGGCTGATTACGACGGCGACGGTAAAGCGGACGTCGCGGTTTTTCGTCCGAGCGAGGGAAACTGGTATGTCTGGCGAAGCGCCAGCCAGTCAATGTCGGCGACGCATTGGGGAACAAACGGCGACGTTCCCGTGGCGATTGACGCGGACGGAAACGGCGCGTTCGAATTTAACGTCTATCGCCCGAACGAAAACGTCTGGTATCTCGCGCCCTCGACCGCCACGACTTTCGGCGCGGCAAACGACGTTTTGATTTCGCTGAATTAACAAAAAGAAAAGGCTGTTTTGACATTTAACGCGTCAAAACAGCCTTTTCTTTTTTACTTTTTAATTCGTTTCATTCACCACCGGTTTTGTATTGACGGTTAAAAGCAAAAACGCCGCGCAGATTGACAAAAACGCGCTGAAAAGAAATGCCGCCGTCGCGCCGAAAAAATTCCAGATTCCGCCGATGAGCAGGGACGCCGGAAAAACCGTGATGCCGAAAGCGAGCGCGTAAAGCCCGTAAGCCGTGCCGCGCTTTTCGTCCGAGACCATATCGGCGACGAGCGCTTTTTCCGTGCCTTCGGTCAAGCCGAAAAACGCGCCGTAGATGATAAACAAAACCCACGCCTGCCACGCTTCCGTGACGAAAGCGAATCCGGCGTAAACCAGCGCATACAAAATCCAGCCCGAAAAAATCAGGGTTTTTCTGCCGATTCTATCCGACAAATCGCCGCCGATGAGCGAAAAGAAAACTTTGCTGAAATGCAGAACCATCCACAAAATCGGCAGAACGGCGGGCGCGATGCCCGATTCGGTCGCGCGCAGCAGCAGAAACGCGTCCGACGAATTCGACAAAGTAAACAGCGCGATGGTTAAGAGAAAGCGTTTGAAATTGGAATCGAAAGCCGCGAGCGAAAATTTTATCTTCGTTTTCTCGACCGATTCGTGCAGCTCTTTTTTTCCGTCTTCTTTAACGAAAAAGCCTATGACGAACAATCCGAGAACGACCGGAATCGAAGCGACGAGAAAAAGCTGTTGATATTCCTGCGCGGTCGGAATCTGCGGATTGGCGGCAAAATACGAAAGCAAAACGAAAGCGATGATTGGACCGATGACCGCGCCCAGATGGTCAGACGCGCGGTTAAAACCGAAAGCCAAACCGCGTTTTTCCGGCGGAATTTCCGCCGCCAGAAGCGCGTCGCGCGGCGCGGCGCGAATTCCTTTCCCGACCCTGTCAATCAAACGAACCGCCAGAACCTGCGTCCAGGTCGTCGCAAAAGCCAGCAGCGGGCGAGTGACGCTCGCCAGCGCGTAACCCAGAAACACCGGCAGCTTGCGCCGCCCGAATTTGTCGCTCAGATAACCGGAAAAAAGCTTGAGCAAGGAAGCGGTCGATTCCGCCGCGCCTTCGATAGCGCCGATGGCAAACGGCGAAGCGCCCAGAGTCAAAGCCAGAAACGTCGGCAAAAGCGGGTAGATTATCTCGCTCGAAATGTCGTTCAGCATGCTTACAAAGCTGAGCGCAAAGACATTTCGCGGAAGATTTTTATAACGATTGAACGAAGGAAACCACTCGCGTTTTGAGTTTTTCATCTGGCGACAAACTACCGAAGATGCAAAGAAAGATTCAAACAGGATGGACAGGATTGGCAGGATAAAAAACAAATTTCAACGTTTATAGTTTTAAATTATCCTGTAAATCCTGTCTATCCTGTTAAAATCTGCGTCTATCCTTGCAAATCTGTGGTTTCATTTCCTCCGTGTTCTGTTGTTTTCAGTAGTGAAATTTATCTGGTCGAATTTGCGGGCGGGCGATTTGGGCGTGAACGCGGCGCGGGCGAGCTGCCGATGCCGTACCACAAGGCGACGCTGCCGATGACGGCAATCAGAAAAATCAGGGCGACCACCACCATCCGAATCGCCATTTTCACCGTTTTGCGAATCATAAAATAGGCGACGGCGGCAATCGCGGCGAAAATCAGAAAAAATACGACCGCCAAGCCGATTCCGACCGCCGAGCCGGTCGTCTCGGAAAGCGCGACATCAAATAAAAACATAAAATTAATCCTTATTTTACCGGAACGGAAAAACGAATCTCACGTTCTAATTTTCATTTCCCGCGTTCATCTTATCATTAAGCTCCTGCTCAATTTTAACTAAATCTTCTTCGGTCAGCGAAGCGGTTTCGGCGGGCAGCGCGAATTCCTCGTCAGCCCACGCGCCGAAATCGATTAATTTACAACGCTCCGAGCAAAAAGGGCGAAACTCGTTGCCCGTATATTCGGCTTCCCGCCCGCAGGTCGGACATTTTACTAAAGGCATAAGTATTTAATGCAAAACTCAAAATGCAAAATGCAAAATTGAATAGTAGCTTTCTTAAACGGCAGTTTCAAGGCGAAATTATGGCTAAACGCGGGCGAAAGTTGTAAAATGAACCGAGACGGCTAAAAAATCGTATAACAGACAGCAAACAAAAAGGACTAAAAAAAATGGCTGATTACAAAGAACGTTTTGAAAAATGGCAGAGCGCGGCGAAGGAAAAATTTGAGGAAATCGACAAACAGCTCGGTCTGAAAGAAAAAATCGAGGAAGGCGCGAAGGTCGTGCGTGACACGGCGCAGAAAGGCGCGGAAACTTTCAAGGAAGGCGTCGATAAAATCAAATCCGAAGCCGAAAAATCCGAAGTCGGCAAACAAGCCGTGAAAGTCGCCGAAGAAACCGTCAAAACCGCCGAACAGACGGCGAAAAAAGCTTGGGAAGCGAGCGAGCCTTTGCGCGACGCCGCCGGGGATGCGGGCAAAAATGCGGGCGACGTTTTGAAAACGGCGGGCGTGAAAGCCGGAGAAGTTTTCAACGTCGCGGCGGAAAAAGCCGGAGAAGTTTTTGATGAAACGCGCAGCACGTTTGAAACGTCGGCGCAGCGTTTCGCCAAAGCCGTCGGTTTCGGCGTCAGCTGGACGCGCACGATTGATTCAGCCTTTAAAACCGTGCAGAAAACTTCCGATTGGGTTCAGGAAAATCCGCTGCAAGCCGCGACGACCGGCGTTTCGGTCGTCGTCGGCGCAGGTCTGGGCGCGGGCTTTACGCTTTTAAGCTCGCACTGGTTTTTCAATTCCGCCGTGCCTTTCTGGTCAGTGAAAAAAATCAGCGAGCAATTCACCGGTTATCTGGAAAATCAGGAAAATTTGATTAAAGAAGGCGAATTGACGAAAGCCGAAGCCGAGCGGATTCAATTCGAGCGCGACATCGTCAAATACGTCGGCGCGCCGCTGCTCGGCGCATTCTCCTGCGGCGCGGGCGCGATGATGTGGGCAAATATTTTCAGCCCGAAAACCATCACCGGCGCGCCGATTAGCTGGATTCTGAACGGCAACCCGATTCTCGAAGGCGTCTGGCTTTTCGGCAACGGCTTGGTTTGTTTTAAAACCGGCTACGAATTTTTTATGATTTCGCTCGAAGACCACGAAGACGTGCAGCGCATGGTGAAAGAAATTAAAGGAATGCTGCCCTCAGCGGCGCAAAGTTAAAATTATGAAACTTAAAGTCGTTGTTCACGAAGCCGAAGAAGGCGGCTACTGGGCGGAAGTTCCGTCGATTCCGGGCTGCGCGACGCAGGGCGAAACGTTTGAGGAACTGCTGCAAAACCTTTACGAAGCCATCGAAGGCTGCCTGTCGGTTGATATGTCGGCAATAGAAATCAGTCAAAACTCGCAGGTTTTGGAAATTGCCGTATGAAGTCGGTCTCAGGCAAGGATTTTATAAAAATTCTCGAAAATCGCGGCTGGACTTTACTGCGAATTAAAGGTAGCCATCACATTTACGGCAAAACAGGAAGCGTTGTTCGCTTGTCAGTTCCGGTTCACGGAAATCAACCTCTGAAAACAGGATTGCTCAGGCATTTAATGAAAATGGCTGAAATCGAAGAAACCGATTTATAATTATCTAATCTGAATCGGAAAAGGCACGAAGCACAAAATAAAAATCAGCAAAACCAGCGCCGCGACCGCTTTTCGTTTGAAATCGAGCGGCGTGTTGTCGAGCGGTTCGGGATGACGGATGCGCATCATCACGCCCAATAAAACGGCGAACAGAAAACCGCTCGGGCTGTTGTAAAAATAAAATCCGGTAATCGAAAACAAAGCCATCGCCGCGAAAGCGATTCTGCCCGTCCAGTAATGAATTCTCTCGCCGAAGACGGCGTAAATCGCGTGTCCGCCGTCGAGCTGTCCCGAAGGAATCAGGTTTAAAGCCGTCACCAGAAGCCCGAGCCACGCCGCGAAATAAAACGGGTTTGCCATCGTCGGCAGGCTCAGATTCACATTAAAAATCCAAGCCATAAGCTGCATCATTAAAGGGTCGGAAAAGACGAATCCGAGATTTGCTGCGCCCGCAACGTGTGACGAAGGCGGCGCATACTGCCACGTCAAAAAGCCTATCACGGCGATTGGAATCAGCGCCAGAAATCCGGCAATCGGACCGGCGACGCCGATGTCGAAAGTCGCGTGGCGCGAAGGCATAGGCGATAAAATTTTGATAAAGGCTCCGAGCGTTCCGGCAGGTCCAATCATCGGCGGCGTCGGGATAAAATACGGCAGAGTCGCATCGACGCCGTAAATCCGGCAGGCGATATAATGCCCGCTTTCGTGCGCCGTCAAAATAAAAAGCAAGGATACGGAAAAGCTCAGACCGTGTTTTAAAAGCGCGGCGTCCGTCGCCAGTTCCTGAAGCGTCTGCACAATCAGAACCAGATAATTGCGCGGCAGAGAATAGAAAAAATTAGCGATGTCCGTCCACGTTTCCATCGGCACGTCGGCGAAAATCGGCTTCGCGCCGAAAGGCTGCAAAACTCCGGCAATCGTTGCGGTAACGAGCGTTAGGACAAGCAAAAGCAGATGCCGGAGCCACGTTCCCATTTTCGGGCGCATCGCGCGGCGGCGCTGGTTAAGGTAAAAATCCTGAGTTGCCATAAAAAAAGTAAATCGTAAACAGTTTAAGCTAACCGTTTACGATTTACGATTTCAAAAACTACAATTTGTTTATTTTTTTACAGCCCTGGCTTGAAGTTCCTTGCCGGGTTTGAAACGAATCGTTTTGCCCGACGGAATCGGCACTTCTTTGCCCGTCCGCGGATTGCGACCAATTCCGCGTTTGCGCGGTTTCACCACGAAAACTCCGAAACCGCGAAGTTCTATTCGTTTGCCTTTTGCCAGCGCGTCTTTCATTGAATTAAAAAGCGAATCAACGACTTGTTCCGCCTTTTGCTTCGGCACGCCCGTTTTTTCCGCGACGCGGTTGACGATGTCTAATTTAATCATTTCCTTCTCCTTAAAATGTTGGAAGAAAAACCTTTAACCGACGTAGGATTATATAATAAAAACCCGACGCCCTTTCTGTCAAGATTTTTTACGGTTAAAATTAAGAAAAGAAAAAGTTTAATCGGTTTTGACAACCAAAACTCAAGATAAAATAAAGCGTTATTGCTTTCGGCGAAACGCAAAATATTCTTCCAGAACTTTTTCGGGCGCTTCAAAATGCGGGTAATGACCGGTGTTTTCAAGCTCAACGATGTCAGCGTGTTGCGGGCAAACCTCGCGAAATCTTTCGACCAGATGCGCGCCCGAAACTTTGTCAGCCAAGCCGTCGATAAAGCGAAACGGCACGTTTATCGAGTGAAGCGCCGAAACCCAGCGTTCGCGATATTTCCGGCGCTCGCGCATATAGCGAATGAGCTTATGCGCGATTCGTCGCCCGTCGTTATATTTAAAAACGGCGAGAAAATCGTTTAATTCGCTTTCGGTCGGCTGCGTGTCAGCGCCGAAAACCGTCGAAAGGCTTTGTTTGAAGCGCGCGTCGGAAATAAATCTGCCGAACAGAAAACCGATTGGCGAAATGAGAATTTTTTGCGCGAGAATCGGCTTGTGAGTTTCGGGAAAGAGCGCGCCGTTTAAGAAACAAATGCTTTCAATCGTGAAATTTAAGCGATTTTCCGCGCGCCGCGCCAAGAGTTCCTGCGTAATCGTGTTGCCGTAATCGTGCGCGAGAATGTGAATTTTTTTGATTTTCAGGTTTTCCAGAAGCGCCTGCAAAATATCGACCTGATTAAAAGTCGTGTAATCAAAATCCGAAGGTTTGGCGGAAAAACCATAGCCAATCATATCGAAAGCCACCAGCGGAAATTCCCTTTCGAGCGCGTTCCAGATTTTGTGATAATCGTGCGAGGAAGACGGAAAACCGTGCAGGCACAGCGTAATTTCTTCCGCCGCCGCGCTTTGCCGGTAAAAAATCGGGAAACCTTTATAATCGAAAAACTTTCCGTTCGCCTGCCAATCATTTAAATTCATTGATTATTCCGTCCAAAATGTTATATTTCTACAATATTAATAAATTTACGAGTAAGGGGTTGAATTAATGTTAAGAGGTCGGGAAAGCACGAATATCGAAGACCGTCGCGGAATGGGCGGCAAGGGAATCGCCCTCGGCGGCGGCGGCTGCGGAACGCTACTGATAATTATTCTCGCGCTGATTTTCGGCGTTGACCCGCGCCAGTTTTTGGACACGGGAACGCAGCCGGAAGCACCGCCGCAGACGCAAACGCAGCAGCGACCGCAGCAGAACAATTCACAGGACGACCAGCGTCGTTTTGTCGCCTCGGTGCTGGGCAGCACCGAAGACGCCTGGCGCGAGATTTTGCCGCAACAGGCGCGCGTGCAGTATCAAGACCCGAGGCTCGTGCTTTTTGAAGGTCAGGTTCAATCGGCGTGCGGCGTGGCAGGCTCTTCGACCGGACCTTTTTATTGTCCGGGCGACAACAAGCTTTATCTCGACTTCGCTTTTTTCCGCGAATTGCAAACCGAATTCAAAGCGCCGGGCGATTTCGCGCAGGCTTACGTCATCGGTCACGAAGTCGGGCATCACGTCCAGAATCTTCTGGGCACGATGGATAAAGTGAATCGCGCCGGAAACACGAACGCGCTTTCCGTCCGGCTCGAACTGCAAGCCGATTGCTACGCCGGCGTCTGGGCAAACTACGCGCAAAAGAAAGGACAACTCGAAACCGGCGACGTCGAAGAAGCCTTACGCGCCGCGTCTTCGGTCGGCGACGATACGATTCAGAAACGCGCGCAGGGCTACGTCGTGCCCGAATCTTTTACGCACGGTTCTTCAAAAGAGAGAATGCAGTGGTTCACGCGCGGCTTTCAATCGGGCAATATGCGCCAATGCGATACTTTCGCCACGCGTTAGACTGGAATTTATTTCGCCTTTATGAAAGCGCGCGGATTTTGGAAACCTTTTATTATCTCTCTGGCGGCGATGCCCTTTTGTCTGTTTTTTGGAATGGCTTCGGCGGGAGCGGGACACAGCGATTATTTTTTCGCCAAAGTTCTGTTCCCTTTCACGATGCTGTCAGTTCTGGTTTTTAATTCAATCACTATTCCGTTTTTTCTGCTCGCAGTCGCTCAGTTTCCGCTTTACGGAATCATTCTCGGATTCGCCAATTTGAAAAACAAACTCCGTGTTTCAACAATCGGCTTGCTGCTCGTTCATCTGCTGGCGCTGGCGGTTTGTTTTTTGTTAACCGGAGAACGTTTTTCTTAAATGCGCGGCTGTAATTTTAATCGAAATCAGTTATTCGAAATTTGAAACGGCTTGCCGTAAAGCTCCTGGTAAACCCAGCCTAAAAATCTCGCTTCCGCCATGCAGAGCGCTTCGAGCCACGCGCTGGTCAGAAATAATCGACGCTCGGTTTTGGAAGGAATTTTTTGCGATTCCATGACAAACGACGCGCCCTCGCTTGTTTCCAGCTTGTATTCGGCGACCGTGTCTTCGCGCGTCTGTTTCGATTCGCCGAGCGCCTGAATGATGTCCGTAATCCAGCGCTGCAATTTCTGTTCGGAATCGTTTTCCGCCAGCGCCTGAAAAGCGCCGATGGCAAAACGCGCCTCGGCATTTTCAAACGGATACACCTCAACGCCTTGCGCCGCGTCGTCAGCCTGTTTCCATTCAAAAAGCTCCGCGACGTGCGGATGCCGGACGAGCGCTACTTTCGGGTCGTAATTTAAAAACCATTCCAAAAGATTCGCCAGCGAATTGACATTAATGTCGCCGCTCGGATTTTTTTCGAGCTTCGGCGGGAAATTTTCCGTCTGTGCTTGTGCCATAAAAAGATTCTAACGCAAAAAAGATTTAGCCACGAACAGACACGAACAAAAACAATTTAGCCACGAAAAAACACGAAAACGCACGAAAAGAAATCAAAAAAGTTTTCGTGTTTTTTCGTGTCCTTTCGCGGCTAAATCTTAAAACTCGCTTCGACTCTGCCGACCGTATCGCCGCGACGATTTTTGACCGGCAAAGGCGATAAATCCGCCAAAGCCTCATTGCTGAAAATTCCGAGCTGGCGAAAAAGCTCGATGGCGACGACCGGACGCGCGCGCTTGTCTTCGCCGTCTTCGATTTTAAACGCGATTCCCAGACCTTTTTTCCAGCGCGGCGAAGGCAGAGCGCCCGCGACATAAACGCCGTCCGCGCCGATTTTCGAGATTAAGCCGCGATTCGCTTCGCGCATCAAAAGCGTGTCGAGCCGCTTGCGCCCGCCAATCATTTCCGGATACGAAATCATCGCCGAAACGATGCGCCGACAAGCCTCGCGCGTTTCGTCGTCGAAATCCGCGGGCGGAAAAACCAAACGCGCGAAGCTGCGCGCCATCGCCGCGACCGAAACCGCAAAATTCGGCGCGGCACAGCCGTCAACGCCGATTTTTATTTCATCGAGCGGCACGCCGGTAAACTTTGAAACGACTGCTAAAATCTGCCGCTGAACCGGGTTTTCCAAATGTTCGTAAGTCGCCAAATCCGCGCCGGTATGTTTGGCGAGCGCGAGCATCGCGGCGTGTTTGCCCGAACAATTGTTGTGAAGCTGCGTCGGCTTTTCGCCGGCGCGAAGAATTTCTTCGGCGCGTTCTTCGTCAAACGGCAGATGCGCGCCGCAGCGCAAATCCGCTTCGCTCAAGCCGATTCTATCGAGCATTTTCCGCGACGTTTCGACGTGATATTTTTCGCCCGAATGCGAGCCGCACGCCAGGGCGACTTCGTTTTCCAAAAATCCAAACCGGTCAGCCGCGCCGCTCGTCAAAAACGGAAACGCCTGAAAAGGCTTCGCCGACGAGCGAAAAAACGTCACCGCCGCCGGATTTCCCAAACTGAAAAGCGTCTCGCCCGCGCCGTCGACGACAATCAAATGCCCGCGATGAATCGATTCGACCGTCTCGCCGCGAATGACTTTTGCCAGAATTTCAGATTCCATAAAAGAAGAAACGATGAATGATGAACGCGGAACGATGAACGGAAGGAAGTTTTGCGTTTTGAATTTTGAATGTTGAATTAATAATTTTTTGCAACTTAAAATTCAAAATTCGAAATTCAAAATTAATTCATCGTTCATCGTTCCGCGTTCATCGTTTTGTTTGCCGCGCTCAACATTTCTTTCGCGTGGCGGCGCGCGGTTTCCGTGATTTCCTTGCCGGTCAGCATGCGCGCGATTTCTTCGACTTTTTCCGTTTTGCTCAATTCTTTCACGCGGATTTCCGTGCGGTTTTTCGCCGCCTGTTTTTCGACCAGAAAATGATGGTCGGCTAAAGACGCGACCTGCGGCTGGTGCGTGACGCACAAAACCTGTTGGGTTTTCGCGAGCTCCTTCAGCTTCAAACCGACCGCTTCGGCGACGCGACCGCCGATGCCGACGTCGATTTCGTCAAAAACCATCGCTTTTTCGTGTTCGGAAAGCTTCGCCGTCGTTTTCAAAATCAGCATCAGCCGCGACGCTTCGCCGCCCGAAGCGACTTTCGCCATCGGCTTGACGCTTTCGCCGACGTTTGCCGAAAAATAAAATTCGACCTGGTCGAAGCCTTTCGCCGTGAAGCTCCGGTCGTTTTCTTCCGCCTGTAAATCGTTCGGCGCGTTGATGCGCACTTCAAAACGCGCTTTTTCCAGCGCGACGGCTTTCAGATTCGCTTCGATTTCTTTCTCGAATTTTCGCGCCGCTTTCGTCCGTTTATCGTGCAGCTCGCGGGCGATTTCGAGATATTCCGCGCGCGCGTTTTTCAGTTTTTTCCGCAGTTCTTCCTCGCGCTGCTCGGCGGTTTCAATGTTTGCGAGACGCGCTTCGGATTCCGCGAAGTGCGTCAGAACGCTTTCGATGCTGCCGCCGTATTTGCGTTTCAGACGCGAGATTTCCGCCAGACGATTTTCGATTTCTTCCAGCCTTTCGGGCGAAAATTCCAGACGATTGCGAAAATCCCTGACCGACATCGCCAAATCTTCCAAAACCGCCTGCGCCGTCTGCAAGCCTTCCATATACGCGCCGAAGCTCGATTCG
>DASVWG010000219.1:0-22728 GCA_036389695.1 Pyrinomonadaceae bacterium | reverse complement strand
CGGAAATTTTGCGCGAAACGTCGCCGAAATGTATTAAACCGTTTTTCAGAGAAACGCTGACGGAAGTGTAATTGAAATTGACGTAGCCGCGTCCTTCATCGACAAAATGCAGATTCGAGAAATTGGAATTCCCGTTTTCGTCAAATCTTATCCAGACTTCCGCGCCGTCGACCTCCGTCGAATCGACGCGAAAATCGCGGCTGAGTTGCCACGCGTAAAGGTCTGTGACGGTCAAACCCAATCTCGCGTTATCGATATGAAAAAGCTTCTCGCCCGTCACTTTATCGACAAAAGTCGCGTTTCCCAGTTCCAGCGACATCGGCGCGACGGTCGTGCGAAAAGTGTCGGCGCTGAAAGTGATGCCGATTTGGTCCATCTTGGTGATGAACTGATTTTTGACGTAGTTGTCGAAATAGCCGTAACGATAAACGAAAAATCCCGCCAGCACGAGAATAAGCGTCGCGCCCGCGACGAGCGCCATCGAGATAAAAAAATTCCGGCGCGAGAAAAACCTGCGGCGCGCGGGCGCTTCTTCAGAACCGTTTTCTTCTCCCGTCGTTTCCGGCAGCTCAGGCGTTTCTTCGATTTCGTTTTGGTTTACTTCTTCTTCCGGCATAAAACTTCTAATTCATATAAATCATCAGTGTCAGTAGCCCGACCGTTAGGGAGGGCTTCACCGCCAGCGAAAGCCCGCGCTGACGCTTGGGCTGCTGAAACTACAGCGGCACGCTTTCGGTAATTTCCAAATCAAACGCGTCGAGCGCCGAGACGCGGGGCGGATGATTGGTCAAAAGGCGAATTTTCGTCAAGCCTAAATCTTTCAAAATCTGCGCTCCGATGCCGTAATCGCGGTTTCCGCCGTAGCCGGTTTCGCGGCGCGCGGCTTGAAAATCCACACCTTTTTCCTGCATCACGGCGTAAGTCTGCAATTGATGAATCAAATCCAAATTGTGTTCGCGCTGGCGCAGGTAAAGAATGACGCCCGTTCCGGCTTCGGCGATTTTTTGCAGGGAAGAGTTTATCGCCATCGAAGCTTCGCCCAGTTCGCAGCCGAACATGGCGAAGGTGATATTCTCCGTTTGGACGCGCACCGGCACGGGTTCGGTTGCTCGCGAAACGTCGCCGAGAACCATCGCGATATGCGTCTCGCCGTTGACGATATTTTCAAAGACGACGGCGCGAAATTTCCCGTATCTGGTCGGCAAATCCGTTTCGACGATGCGGCGCACGAGCGTTTCCTTGTGAACGCGGTAACGAACCAGCTCGGCGACGGAGATGATTTTCAAATCGTGCTTGGCGGCAAATTTTTCCAGTTCGGGCAGCCGCGCCATCGAGCCGTCGTCGTTCATAATCTCGCAGACGACGCCCGCCGGATAGCAGCCGGCAATGCGCGCAATGTCAACGCTCGCTTCGGTTTGACCGACGCGCACGAGGACGCCGCCGTTTTTCGCGCGCAGCGGGAAAATATGTCCGGGACGCGCCAAATCCGAAGGTTTCGAGTTCGGATTGACCGCCGTCAGAATCGTGTGCGCTCTATCAGCCGCCGAAATTCCGGTCGTCACGCCTTCGCGCGCTTCGATGGAAACGGTGAAAGCCGTGCCGAAGCCCGAAGTGTTTTCCGCCGTCTGCATCGGCAAAAGCAATTCGTCGCAGCGCTGTTCCGTGAGCGGCAGACAAATCAGCCCGCGGGCGTGAGTCACCATAAAATTGATGATTTCCGGCGTCACCTTTTCGGCGGCGCAGACGAGGTCGCCCTCGTTTTCGCGGTCTTCGTCGTCGACGATAATTATCATTTTGCCAGCCGCAATGTCGGCGGCGGCTTCTTCAATAGTCGCAAGTGGCATCGATAAGTTTTCGATTTTAGATTTCGGATTTGCCCGTCGCGCGGCAAATCGATTCGCTTAAAGCAGAAGTTTACCAAAAAGAAAGCGTTTGGCGAACTTTTATTTTGTCGATTTCCGAATTACGATTGACGGCGGTGAATTTCGAGCTCAAACTGGCGTGGAAATATTCGCGCGCGCGGCGCAAATCGCTGGCGCGTTTTACGGCAATTGTGGCGGTTGTCGGCATCGCGTCGGGCGTCGCGGCGCTGATTGTCGCGCAGGCGCTTTCGCGCGGGTTCGCCGATGAAATGCGCGATAAAATTTTGTCAAACACGGCGCACATCACAATCTTTCGCCGAGACCTCGCGGAGATTTCCGATTGGGAAAATCTGAAAGCGAATCTGGAAAAAATCGAAAATATAAAAGCAGTCGAAGCAACAACTTACGAAAGCGCGTTGATTACCGGTCAAAAATCGACAAGCTACTGCATTCTCCGCGCAATGTCAGAACCGTCTGCGGTAGCGGGCGGTTTAACGCGGAAAGAAAATAGTCCACAGATGAACACTGATTCACACGGATTTGAAATCGAAAACAAAACTCAATCCAAATCAGAAATTTCAAATTTCAAATTTCAAATCGAAGACCAAAGCCCGAAGTCCGAAGTCCGACCGATTAAAATTTCCATCGGCGCGGAATTAGCAGAAAAAACCGGCTTGCAGATTGACGATGAAGCCGAGATTATTTTCCCTGACAGCGGCGATTACGCGCCGAAAAGCGCGCGCGTTTTGGTCAAACGGATTTTCCGCACCGGGCTTTATGATTACGATTCGACCTGGATTTACGTCTCGTTTGAAGATTTCGCTAAACTTGCCGGAAAGCCGAAATTCGCGCCGACGGTTTTGAGCGTTTCGGTCAGAGACATTTACGCGGCAGACCAAACTTCCGGAGAAATTCGCCGCATTTTAGGCGACGAATATAAAGTTCTGGACTGGCAGGAAGCGAACCGACCGCTTTTCGCGGCTTTGAGCCTGGAGAGAAAGCTCACGCTGGCGATTATCTCGCTGATTATTTTTATCGCGGTTTTGAACATCACGACGACGCTGGCTTTACTGGTTAACGAGCGGCGTCTCGACATCGCGGTTCTGCGCACGTGCGGCGCGCGCACGCGAAGTTTAATCACGATTTTTCTGCTTGAAGGCTTGTTTCTGGGAGCGGTCGGAATCGTTTCGGGTTCGGGTTTAGGCTTGCTGCTTTGTTTTGCGGGAAATCGTTTCCGGATTATCAGCCTGCCGCCCGATGTTTATTCGCTCAGCTACATTCCGCTCGCGCCGCTGGCTTCGGACGTTTTCGTGATTGCGGCGATTGCTTTCGCGCTGAGTCTGGCGGCAACCGTTTATCCGGCTTTCCGCGCCGCTCGCCTGAAGCCGTTGGAAAATCTGCGCAACCAATAACGGAATTTTTACCACTAAGACACAGATAAGAAAAACGATGAACGCGGAACGATGAACGCGGAATTTGTAATTCATCGTTCCGCATTCATCGTTCATCGTTTTCTTTTCATTTCTTCTGGATTTTCGCTTATTTTATATATTTACTATGTCAAGCGCGGAAAACTTTCCAAATCTGAAAAAAACTTGGCATTTATTGGCAGACTTCATCTATAATCGTTTTACACGGAAAAAGGGTCTGAAGCTAAATTTTTATGTTTGAACGTTACACGGAAAAAGCACGTCGGGTTATCTTTTTTGCACGCTACGAAGCACTTCAATACGGTTCACATACAATTGCCCCGGAGCACGTCCTTTTGGGATTGATGCGCGAGGACAAAACGATGGCGGCGCGGTTTTTTCCGTATCGTTCAAACGCTTCGGTCGATACGATTCGCCGCGAAGTCGAGATGCGCATTATTTTGCGCGAACGCATTCCGCAATCGGTCGAGCTGCAGCTTTCGCCCGAAACCAAACGCATTCTCGCCTATGCCAACGAGGAAAGCGAACGCCTGAAAACGCGCAATATCGGAACCGAGCACCTGCTGCTCGGAATTTTGCGCGAGGAACGCTCAATCGCGTCGGAAATTCTTTTCGAGCAGGGCGTGCGCCTGGCGGCGGTGCGCGAAGAAGTGTCGCGCATGAGCGGCTACCCGCAGTTTTTTAATCAGGAAGGTAAAAAGGAAAACTCGCATTTGCAGGAATTCACGCGCGATTTGACCGCCGAAGCCGCCGAAGGCAAGCTCGACCCGCTTATCGGGCGCGAGCGCGAAGTCGAAAGAATCATCGAAATTCTTTGCCGCCGGACGAAAAACAATCCGGTTTTAATCGGCGAAGCGGGCGTCGGTAAAACGGCGATTATCGAAGGCTTGGCGCAAAAAATTATCGACCGCGAAGTGCCGAGCTTTTTGCAAAACAAACAGATTTTGTCGCTCGATTTGTCGCTGGTCGTCGCCGGCACGAAATATCGCGGGCAGTTTGAAGAACGCCTGAAAACGATTCTGAAAGAGCTGAAGGAAAACGACCAGTACATTATTTTTATCGACGAGCTGCACACTTTGGTCGGCGCGGGCTCGGCGGAAGGCTCGCTGGACGCGGCGAATATTCTGAAACCGGCACTGTCGCGCGGCGAGATTCAATCAATCGGCGCGACGACGCCGAACGAATTTCGCAAGTCAATCGGCAAAGACCGCGCGCTCGAACGCCGCTTTCAAGCCGTTAAAATCCTGCCGCCGAATGAAGCCGAGGCGTTGCGAATCGTGCAGGGCTTGGCGGAACGCTACGAAACTTTTCATCAGATTCGCTATTCGAAAGAAGCGCTGGAAACGGCGGTTTATCAATCGAACCGGTATATTACCGACCGCTTTTTGCCCGACAAGGCGATTGACGTGCTGGACGAAGCGGGCGCGCGCGCCAAGCTGAAATTTCAGACCGAAAACGGCGAGCCTTCGTGGAAGGAAACCGTCGCCAACTGGAAACGCGCGACCGCCAATGACGACAAATTGATTGCGCTCGAGCTGCAAAGTCTGGAAGATTCTTTTATCGCCGTCGAAGTCTCGAAAGAAGACGTCGAGGAAGTTATCGCTCGCTGGACGGGCATTCCCGTTCAATCAATCAAACAGGAAGAAGCGCAGAAGCTTCTGAAAATCGAAGCCGAGCTGCACCGGCGCGTTATTTCGCAGCGTCCGGCGATTTCCGCGCTGGCGCGCGCTATTCGTCGCTCGCGGGCGGGCTTTAAAAATCCGAACAAGCCGGTCGGCTCGTTTTTATTTCTGGGCGCGACGGGCGTCGGCAAAACGGAAGTCGCGCGAAGTCTGGCGGATTTTTTGTTCGCCTCCGAACGGGCGCTCGTGCGGTTCGATATGTCGGAATTTATGGAGCGGCACACGGTCGCGAAATTTATCGGCTCGCCTCCGGGATACGTCGGTCACGAAGAAGGCGGGCAGTTGACGGAAAAACTGCGTCGCCAGCCGTATTCGGTCGTTTTGTTTGACGAAATCGAAAAGGCACATCCCGATATTTTCAACGTGCTTTTGCAGGTTTTTGAAGACGGTATTCTGACCGATTCGCAGGGCAACGCGATTGACTGCAAAAACGCGATTTTTATCATGACTTCGAATATCGGCGCGAGATTTATCCAGAAACGCGCGTCGCTCGGATTTCAGGCAAGCTCGGACGCTTCGCGCGAAAAAATGGAAGAGCAGGTGATGAGCGCCGTCAAACAGACTTTCGCGCCGGAATTTATCAATCGGCTGGACGAAATCGTTATCTTCGACGAGCTGACGGACGCGGATTTACTGCAAATCATCGATTTGCAGGTGGCGAAGCTGAACGAAATTATGGAAAAACGCGCTTTGCAGATTCGCCTGACCGGCGAGGCGAAGCAATGGCTGATTGTAAAAACCTGCGCCGACCGCAAATTCGGCGCGCGTCCGCTGAAGCGCGCGCTGCAAAAATACGTCGAAGACGAGCTTTCCGAAGCTTTGATTCAGGGCACTCTGACCGACAGCAACCTGGTCGAAATCTATTGCGAAAACGAGAAATTAAATTATCGCACGGTGAATATCGGCGAAATCGAAGACGCCGTTTTAGCCGGTTAAAATTTTCGCGTTTGTCATCGGTAAAAATGACAAACGCGAATTAACCGTCATACTATTCCTCTTCATCTTCGTTATAGAACGTAAAACCTCCTCCGGGAGCATACAGGTCATAACCCTTTTCGTCCTCTTGAATTTCGCTCAGTTCCATAGTTGAATCGGCAGTAACGCGTCCGGCTTCCCGTAATTCCGCGTCAATTATTTTAAATACTCTTTCAATCGCCTCGTTTGCCGTCTCGCTTTCTATAAATCTGGTCGTGTAGAACCCGACTTGTTTCCAGTCAATTTTTTTACGAAACAAGAAGGATTTTTTTTGTGTTCTAATCCGGTAATTCTCGCCGTGTATTAAAATCCTGAATTTTGGCATACGCTTTTTTACCTCATCTTAAGACGTCAACGTACAGGCGTGAAAGATTTATATCGCCGCCGGCAAAAGCTTCCGTTTCGGCATGATGAGACTGATTAATATTGAAATTCCGATATAACAAGTCGCCAGGATTAAACTGCGAACAGAAAACGAACCGGCGATTAAAAAGAGAGTCAGCAGCGGAGCCAGAGCGAAGACAGCCAGTAAAATTCTATATCTCGTTTTGTCAAAAGCGGCGACGAATAAACTGACCAAAATTGTAATCGCCGGAAAGTAAATATAATCGAAGCGCCAGAGCGATTTTGCCAGCCGCTCGAACGGATTTTCCGAAGGATTGCCGAGCATTCTCTCCGTATAATCTTCTCTGGCAAACTCGCTCGCTTCGGTAAAATTTACATTTATAAAGACGAAAACGCTTAATAAAACGAAACTCAGAATCATTGCCGAAAAACAAATCGCGATTCTCTTAAACTTCATTGTTATCCTTTTCCAAATTGATTAAACGCAAGACTTACAGCTTTTACGCAAAGAGGCGTTTTGAAATTAATTCAAGCGCGCGGGAAAGTCAAGATTTTTGTCAAGAAAGGTCGAGATTTCTTTCCGGCGCGATTAATTTGCGCGCGCGCTTTTCGTTTTTTCAGTGTTTACCTGTATAATTTCGGAATTTGTTGGGTAAATCCGGATAGGCAACCTAGCCCCAGAGGAGCGAATCAAACTTCGCGTATAACCCAGCGAAGCGCGTCCGCTTTGAATTAGCTAATTTTAACGCTACAATTTTAAGTTTGAATCTCGGGCGTTTTTTATATAAACAGAGGCTTATCAGAGCCTGAAATTTCGCAATAATCAATAAGGGAAACGGCTTTATGCATATTCTTCGCGCTTTCGGACTTGTTTTACTGAGTTTTGTCGTCACCACTGCGCTGCCAATCGCGGCGAAAACCGATGACAAAGCAAACGAAAATCCGAAAACCGTAAGCAGCTCAAATCAACCCAGGATGCAGCAACTCGTCGAAGAGGTTGATATTCAGGGAAACCGTCGCCTGCGCGACGAAGACCTGCTTTACTACATCAAAACCCGCGCGGGCGACACCTATAACCCGCAGCAGCTCGAACGCGATTTGCGCGAGCTTCTCTCTCTGAATTTTTTTGACAAAACCGCGACGCGCGTTTTGACGGAAGAAGGCGTGCGCGGCGGCGTGCGCGTGATTTTCGAAGTCCGCGAGCTGCCGATTATCCGCGATTTGCAGTTTGAAGGCAGCGAAGCCGTGCCCGAATCCGAAATCCTGAAACAATTTCGCGAGCAGCGCGTCGGCATCTCGAAAGAAGCCGTTTTCGACCCCGTCAAGGTCAACGCCGCGAAACGCGTCATCCGCGAGCTGCTCGCCGCGAAAGGCTATCCGAACGCGACGATTACGGAAAAAGTCGAAGAAGTTTCCGCCACATCGGTCGCCGTCACTTTTGACATCGACCAGGGCAGACGCTCGCGCATCGTCGATATTCAATTTGAAGGCAACGAGATTTTTAAAGACAGCGAGCTGCGCGGCGCGCTTCAGCTGGTGAAAGAAACCGGACTGATTTCGCGTTTTCAAGGGCAGGACATTCTGGATTTGCGCAAGCTGCAATACGATTTGCAGAAAAACGTGCGCGAATATATGTTCTCGAAAGGCTATTTTCAGGCGCGTATCGGCGAGCCGCAGGTCGAAGGCTTGGGCGTCAAGCGTACCGATTTTATTCCTTTGATAACGCTGCCTCTGCCGCTGATTTCGTCGAAAGACGACACGCTTCGCATTATCGTTCCGGTCACCGAAGGCAAGCTTTATCGCGTCGGCGAAATCAAAATCGAAGGCAATTCGATTTTTGCCGAAGATAGGATTATCGCCGGTCTCGGCTTAAAGAAAGGCGATGTTGCCGACGGTCAAAGGCTCAGGAAAGGGCTGTATGAAGATTTGAAAAAAGCTTACGGCTCGCAGGGGTTCGTGCTTTACGACGCCGAGCTTGACCCGCAGTTTAGAGACAACCCGGCGAATCCGAACGAAGGCATCGTCGATATCAACATCTCCATCGACGAAGGCAAGCAATTCCGCCTGCGCCGCCTGGAATTTGCGGGCAACACGTTTACGCGCGACCGCGTTCTGCGCCGCGAAGTTCTGATTAACGAAGGCGACATCTACAACCAGCTGGCGCTGGAAACTTCGGTGATTCGTCTGAATCAAACGCAGTATTTCGACCCGATTGATAAGGATAAAGATGTCGAAATCCGCACGGACGAAGAAACCGGCGACGTCGATTTAATCGTCAACGTCAAGGAAAAAGGCAGACAGCAGATTTCTTTTAACGGCGGCATTTCCGGCATCGGCGGCTCGTTTTTCGGGCTTGAATATTCGACCAACAATCTTTTCGGACGCGGCGAAGTTTTCGCTTTCAACGTCGGTTTCGGCAACCGGCAGACGAGCTTGCAGCTTTCGTTTACCGAGCCGTATTTCAAAGACCGCCCGATTTCGGTCGGCTTTTCGCTGTTCGCTTCGCGCTACAAATTTTTCGGCGAAGGCACGTTTCTGTCGCAGAATCAGAATCTGTTTTCCGACGCGTCAAACCCGTTCGGCACGGTTATCACCGACGCCGACAATCTTTTTACGCAGACGACTTACGGCGCATCGGTTTTCGCCACCTCGCCGCTTTCCGAATTTCTGCCGAAGCGCCGTTTTTCGCAATTTTCGCGCATCGGTCTGACGTATCAATTTACGGCGACGACGATTACCGACCCGCCGGTTAACGCCGAAGGCAACGCCGCGACGGAAATTCCAGTCGTCTTTCGCCAGCCGAATATTATGACGAGCCGCATCACGCCGAGCTTTGTCTACGATTCGCGCCAGCCCGCGGCAAACGGCATCGACACGCTGCGCGGAACGCAGCTCGCCGCCAGCATCGGCTTTGCCGGATTGGGCGGCGACGTTCGCACGTATCAGCCGAGCATAACTTTTACGCACTTTATGCCCGTGCGCCGCAAACGCTCGCCGAACGCCGAGGTTTTCGGTTTCCGCATTCAAGCCGGAACAATCGGCGCGTGGTCGCCGACACCGAAAGTCAGCAATCCGGACTCGCTGGCTTTTGTCAACGGCGTTCCGTTTAGCGAGCGCTACTTTCTGGGCAGCGAATTCGATTTGCGCGGTTATAATGTTCGCGCCATCGGTCCGATTGCGCCGGTTGACAGTTTCATCACTTCGAGAAACGTCGTGGTGGCGCTGAATCCTACGGGAACGCCGGAGCCGATAACCGGCTTGGCGCCGGAGCGCGTAGCGGAGCTTGCCGCGCTCGGAACTTTTACCGGCGCTTCGGGCGCGAATCCCGGACTTCTCAGCCAGAGCTTTACATATATCGGCGGCGACACGCAGCTTTTAGGAAACTTCGAATATCGCATCCCGATTTTCGGTCCCGTCAGCCTGGCGGCGTTTGCCGATATCGGAACGGTTTTCAATCTGCGCAAAGGCGATACGCAGACGATTAACAGCGCTTTTCTGAATGACCAGCCGTTTCTCGGAGCTTTTAATTCCTTGAACCTGACTTTCCTGCGCAACAATACGCAGTTTCAGCCGTCATTTCTCGGCGGTTTAATTATCAACGAGCTGGGCGGAATCGTAACCCGGCGAGAATTTGTCAATCGGCATTGCGACCCGCAATATCCGTCGACCTGTCCGGTGACTCTTCCGTTCGGCTGGCAGCAAATCTTTCTGCGCGGCGAGGCGCAGACGAATCAGCTGGTGCGCGTCGGCGAAAGCCACTTTGCCGACATCGGCGATTTCAAGTCGAGCGTCGGTCTCGAGCTGCGCGTGCAGGTGCCGGTCGTCAACGTTCCGTTTCGCCTGATTTATTATTTCAATCCTAACGCAAAGATAGGATTTACCGAAGAATTGCCCAATTTCTTTCTGCCCGGCAAGCGAAACGGTTTTCGCTTCTCGGTCGGAAGAACTTTTTAAAATTTTTAGGAAAACACAAGCAACAATTTTGAAGAAATCGGTTTCCAATGGTAAAGTCAAAAATTTGACCAGCCTTTTCTACCAGATTTAAGGAGTATTATAAAAAATCATGAAAACATTCCGTTCTATTGCCGTCAGCTTATTCTTTGCGGCACTTTTTACCGTCTCGGCTTTCGCCCAGACGCCACCGCCGTCGCAGCCGGCAGGCGCAGGCAGAATCGTGACCATTAATACAGCTATGTTCGGAGACGAAAAGTTAGGTATTACCAGATACGTCAATGCTGAGAAAGCACTCGATAACGAATTCAAGAATGAAATCACTGCACTACAGGCTGATGCCACGCGAATGCAGAATCTGGAAAAAGAGATAACGACTCTGCGCGAGCAGCTTTCGAAGCCGAACAGTCCGATCAAGCCCGAATCCGTTCAGACTAAAATCGACGAGTATCAAAACCTGCAAGTCAAAGCCAAACGCACGGAAGAAGATTTGAAAGCCAAAATCCAGCGACGTCAGGCAACCGTGTTAGGTCCGATTACGCAGGACATTATGAAGGCGATTCAGGATTTCACCAAGCAGAAAGGCTACGGCTTGGTTTTGGACGCCGCCAAATTGGATCAAGCCGGAGTCATTCTCGGCTGGGACGAAGCTAAAGTCGACGTGACCAAAGAATTTGTTTTGTTTTACAATGCGCGTCCGGCGACGACTGCCGTGACCACGCCGACCAAACCGTAAGCCGGTTTTTTCGGATTTCGGAAATCTATAATCAGAAGTCGGTCGATGGCGGCTGGCTTCTGATTTCTGTATTTTGTATCCTAATTTTCTTATGACCGTTCTTGATTCGAGGGCAATTCAAGAAATCCTGCCGCATCGCTATCCGTTTCTGCTGGTCGATAAAATTATCGAGCTCGTTCCGCGCGAGCGCATCGTCGGCATCAAGCAGGTGACCATCAACGAATATTTTTTTCGCGGGCATTTTCCGGAAGCGCCCGTTATGCCGGGCGTTTTGATTATCGAAGCGCTGGCGCAGGTCGGCGCGATTCTCGCCTTGCGCGAATTTGACGACCGCGCCAACAAAATCCCGTTCTTCAGCGGCATCGAATCGGCGCGTTTTCGTCGTCCGGTCGTGCCGGGCGACACGCTGACGCTCGAAGTCGTGCCGCTCAGGATGGGCAGCAAAGTGCAGAAAATGCGGGGGCTGGCGCGCGTCGACGGGCAGCTGGCGGCGGAAGCCGAGATTATGTCGGTAATTGCCAAGAGAGGAAAATAACTGATAACTGATAACTGATAACTGATAGTGAATAGTTAATGCTTTTCACTATCAGTTATCAGTTATCAGTTATCACTTAATTAAATGACTTTTATTCATGAAACCGCAATCGTCAGCCCGCAGGCTGTTATCGGCGACGATTGCTACATCGGAGCGTTTTCCGTCGTCGGCGACGAAGTGATTTTAGGCGACAGGGTTCGTCTGGAATCGCACGTCGTCATCGACGGCAAAACCGAAGTCGGCAGCGAGACGCGCGTTTTTCCGTTCGTTTCCATCGGGCTCGCGCCGCAGGATTTGAAATACGCCGGCGAAGCGACGCAGACGCGCATCGGCAAAAACAATCATATCCGCGAGTTTGTCACGATTCATCGCGGCACGGCGGGCGGCGGCGGGCTGACCGAAATCGGCGACAATAATCTTCTGATGGCGCAGGCGCACGTCGCGCACGATTGCCGCATCGGCAACGAGGTGATTATGGCAAACGCCGCAACCTTAGCCGGTCACGTGACGATTGAAGACCGCGCCAATGTCGGCGCATATTCCGGCGTTCATCAATACTGCCGCATCGGTCGCGAAGCCTTCGTCGGCGGCTATTCGGTCGTCGTCAAAGACGCTCTGCCGTTTGCCGTCTCGCAGGGCAATCACGCGAAATGTTACGGCTTAAACCGCGTCGGGATGCGGCGGCGCGGCTATTCCAAAGAAACCATCGAAAAGCTTCATCACGCTTATCACCTTTTGCTTTCCTCGAAGCTGAACACGACGCAGGCAATCGAAAAAATTAAAGAAGAAATTACGGATTGCGCGGAAGTCGATTTGCTCGTCGATTTTATCGAAACTTCGTCACGCGGAGTGGTCAAATGAAATACGGCTTGATTGCCGGAAACGGGAAATTTCCTTTTCTCGTCGTCGAAGGCGCGAAAAAACAGGGCGCGTCGCTGGCGGTCGTCGCCATAAAAGAGGAAACCGATAAACGCATCGAGGAAGTCGCCGATAAATTAATCTGGGTCGGCATCGGGCAGCTCGGCAAGATGATTTCCTTTTTCAAAAAAGAAGGCGTCCGGCAAGCGATAATGGCTGGACAGGTCAAACACGTGCAGATTTTTTCGGGCGCTCTGCCGGATTTGCGAATGCTGAAAATGCTTTTCGGCTTGAAGCAGAGAAACACCGATTCACTAATCGGCGCGGTCGCCGCCGAGCTTGCCAAAGACGACATCGAACTGATTGACTCGACTTATTTTATTCAAGACCAGCTCGCGCAGGAAGGCGTTCTGACGCGGCGGAAACCCGATTCCGCAGAACAGGGCAATATCGAATACGGCTTGCAAATCGCGGGCGAAATCGCGCGGCTCGACCTGGGACAAACCATCGTCGTGCGCGCCAGGGCGTGCGTCGCCATCGAAGCGATGGAAGGCACGGACGCCGTTATTAAACGCGCCGGAGAGCTCGCCAAAGGAAAACTGACGGTCGTCAAAGTCGCCAAGCCGAATCAGGATATGCGTTTCGACGTTCCGGTCGTCGGCGTGCCGACCATTCAAACAATGCATGAAGCGGGCGCGACCTGTCTGTGCCTGACCGCCGGAAAAACTCTGATTTTCGACAAAGAAGAAATGCTCGCGCTCGCCGACGAGAAAAAAATCGCGGTCGTCGCCGTCTGAGCGGAAACAAATCCAGTTAATCAACGTAAAATCAAGAAGAATTAAAGAATGCAGCACTGATTGATTAGGATTGCCCGAGATTCATTAAGCTAAAGTCTAATCAATCCTGATTTATCCTGAAAATCAGCGTTCCGTTTTCTATGCTTTCTTAACTTGCTTGGAGAAAAAATGAAGAAAAATTTATTAGCTTTTTTACTTTTGCTGACGCTCGCTCTGCCTTATTCGGCGCTGGCGCAGGTCGCCGTCAAAATCACTCCGGCAAAGCGCAAAGCCGCCGAGTCGATTACGCAGGAACAATTGAAAAATTACCTGTATTTTATTGCTTCCGACGAAATGGAAGGACGCAATACGCCCTCGCGCGGGCTGGATTTGACCGCCAAGTTTATCGCGCTGAATCTCAAGCAATGGGGCGTCAAACCGGCGGGCGACAATGGCACTTATTTTCAAAAAATAACCTTGCGCCGCGATTCGATTGACCGCGCCAATGCTTTTATGGAAATCGGCTCGCAGCGTTTTCCGTACGGCGAAGAATTTTTTAAAATGCGCGGCAATACGAATGGGACTTTAAGCGCGCCGCTCGTTTTTGTCGGTGAAGGCTGGCTCGTCAAATCAAAAAATATCGATGCGTATTCGAATGTCGACGTGCGCGGCAAAATCGCCGTCGTACAGCTTCAGGGCGCGCCGACCGACCCTTCGCTGATTATTCCGCCGAAAGGCGTCACGCGCGCCGAATTGAAGCCGGAAGGCAGAGGCACGGATTGGGCTGACCCGGTCACCTACGCGCGGCAGAAAGGCGCGGCGGGCGTCATCGTCGTCGCTTCGCCCGAACTGCAAAGCTTCTGGGGACAGGTCAGACAATTTTTGAGAGACGGCGGCGCAACGCGCGTCGAAGGTCTGACCGACGAGCCGAAATCTCCGGTCGCGCCGCTGCCCGTTTTTCTGGTTTCGCAAACCATCGGCAGCGCTTTGTATGAAGGCGAAGCCGCCAACCCGTTGAAATCAACCACCGCCGTTCCCGCGTTTGAAATGAACACGGCGAAAAAATTCGGCGTCGCGGTCGAAAGCAAATCCGAGACGCTGACGACGCAAAACGTCGTCGCTCTGATCGAAGGCTCCGACCCCGTGCTGAAAAACGAGATGGTCGCCGTCGGCGCGCATTACGACCACGTCGGGATGAACCCGAACGTTCCCGGCGACGACAAGATTTTTAACGGCGCGGACGACGACGGCTCAGGCACGACGGCGGTTCTGTCGATTGCCGAAGCGCTCGCGAAAGCGCCGAAAAAACCGAAGCGCTCGATTCTTTTTGTCTGGCACGCGGGCGAAGAAAAAGGCTTGTGGGGCAGCGAGTATTTTGTTAAATATCCGACGGTCGATTTGAAAAACGTGATTGCTCAACTGAATATAGACATGATTGGTCGCAGCAAAAAGCCGGGCTATCAAGCGCCGTGCGACACGAATTTAAGACCGGGACAAAAACCCTGCAACGGCGAGCTGACGGGCGAAAATGAAGTTTACGTTATCGGTTCGGAAATGATGAGCAGCGAGCTCGGCGCGATGACGAAAGGCGTCAATGATTCGTTTTTGAAGCTGACCTACAACTATAAATACGACGACCCGAAAGACGAAAATCGTTTCTTTTTCCGCTCCGACCATTTTCACTACGCGACGAAAGGCATCCCGATTGCGTTCTGGTTCAGCGGCACGCACGAAGATTATCACGGCGTCGGCGACAGCCCCGACAAGATTGATTACGCCAAGATGGAAAAAATCACGCGCACAATCTTTCTGACGCTCTGGGAGCTTGCCGAAGTAAAATCGCGTCCGAAGATTGATAAACAGCTTCCGCCGGAACTGACGCAAAGATAGCGAAAGTGAAAGAGTGAAAAAGCAGAAAGGTGAAAAAGTCGAGTTGAATTATCGTTCAACAAAACTTTTTCACCTTTTCCCTTTTTCACTCTTTCACTTTCTATCGTTTATTTGAAAACGACGCCGACGCCGATGCGGACGTTGTGCTGCGTGCCGCTGTCGAAGCGAATCGGGTTGTAATCGACTTTCAGGACGCGGAAATCGATTTTGTCGTTGACGCGGATGTCCAAGCCGCCGCCGAAAGCGCCGGCTAAGCCGGTTTCCGAATCGCTGATTAAATCCGAGCAGTCGACGCCCGCCGGACAGGTCACGTTCGAGACTTTAGTTCTGCCGTGACCGACGCCCGCCAGAGCATACGCAAACGGCTTGAAGCGCGCCGCCGAAGCATTGTCCTTAATCTGAACGCCGCCTAAAACGTTATACAAAGAACTTTTCGTTTTAAACGCCACGGTGCTCGTCGTCGAGCCGCTCGTCACGGAAAAAGAAAAGTCATCGTTTTTATATGTTCCCGAAACGTCGCCTTTGATGCCGACATAACGGTTAACATTGACGACGCCGGAAGCGTTAAAACCGTGAAAGCTCACACGGTCGTCGAAAAAGTCTTCGACGCCGTTGCCGCTATTCGCGCCCGTGTCGACCTGCGTGTTTGAATAGCCGACGAAAAATTCCGATTTCTTGTAATCAGTTTGGGCGAAAGCGAAAACGCTCGCCAGAAGAGTTAAGCATGATGCCAGAATTAATTTTTTCATGATGTATAAATATACTCCTTGTTTACTAGAGAAAATTTGCTTTTAAAGCAATAAAAAAAGCCTAACAAATTCGATACTGCTAAATTCGTCAGGTCTGTTACACTTTTTTAGGTGTCACAATAAGTCGCGCGGTTGCCCGACTTACGAGAAAATTTTCTATCCGCGCGCGTCGGTAGCCCAAGCGTCAGCGCGGGCTTTCATTTCAGATGAAGCTCTCGCTCATTAAAGACGGAAGCCCTCCCTCACGGTCGGGCTACTGACACCGGTTTTTTGATTTTTTCGGCTTTTTCTTATTCCAACAAACGTTATCTGTTTTTTTCCGAAATTAAAATCCGGTAAGCTTCCGAACGCGACAAGCCGAATTCCTTCGCCGCCCTTTTCAGCGCCGTTTTGTGGTCGAAATCTTTTTCTAATTCCTGAACTCGCAAAGACAGCGAGTTCGGTCTTTGGTCTTCGGACTTCGGTCTTTGAGTTTCTTCCCTATCAATGACTAAAACTATTTCGCCTTTAACGTTTTTTTCCGAAAAGTTCTTCGCCAGTTCCGTTAAATTTCCGCGAATCGTTTCTTCGTGCAGCTTGGTCAATTCGCGCGCGACGACCGCTTTTCGGTCGCCTAAAATTTCGGCGCAGTCAGCCAGCGATTTTGCTAGGCGGTGCGGCGTCTCGTAAAAAATCAAGGTGGAGGGAATTTCCCTGACTTCCGCCAGGCGCTTTTGTCTTTCGCTTTTTTTGGAAGGCAGAAAGCCGCCGAAAAACATCGAATCGGTCGGCAAGCCGGAAATAATCAGCGCGCTGACGAAAGCCGCCGCGCCCGGAATCGAAACGACGCGCCCGCCGATTTCGTGAGCTTTTTGCACAATCCGAAACGCCGGGTCGCAGATGGCGGGCGTTCCCGCGTCCGAGACGACGGCGATTGATTTTCCTTCCTGCAAGCGCGCGGCTAATTCTCCGGCGCGCTCGTGCTCGTTGTGTTCGTGATAGCTGACCAGCCGGTTTGAAATGCCGTAATGCGTCAAAAGCTTGCGCGTATGGCGCGTGTCTTCGCAGGCGATGAGGTCAACCGATTTTAAAATTTCGACGGCGCGAAATGTAAAGTCCTGCAAATTGCCGATCGGCGTGGCGACCAGATAAAGTGTTCCCAGCATAGAAAGAAAACGAATAAAGCGCAAAATGGCTTTGCACAAAAATAAGAAAAACTACGAATAAAGTCGAAGCCAAATTGTAAATTGTTAATTGTCAATTGTTCATTGTTTGACAAAATATATTGCGCATCAATTTACAATTTAAAATTTATAATGAACAATTCATTATCTTTTCATTGTTGTGCAAAGCCGCGCGAAACGCAAAAAAGCCTGAGTCTTAAAAAACTCAGGCTTTTCGATTAACACGGCTCCATTCTGGATTCGGAAGGTCTGGAAAGCGAAGCCGCGTCAAACCCTTTTAGCGATTTTAGAAAGGCAGATAATCACGCCAATCTCTGTTATTTCCGCCGCGACGATTGCGATTGTTGTAACCGTAAGCGTTGGCAATCGTATTTAAATCCTGTTGAATCGAATACCATTCATTCCGCGCGTTACCGCCGATGCGCGAGCGATTGAGCGCGTTTTCCAGCTGGCGTCCGAGCTGCAAAACTCTCTGCGCTTCGTCGGAGCTGTTGTTCATATTGCGTCCGTCGTCAAATCTATCTTCGAGACGTTCGGCAGCGCGCGTAAAATCATTGGCTAAACGATTCAGACGGTCTTCGCGATTGCGGTCGTCGTAACGGCTGCGGTCGAGTTCGCGGTCGAGACGACGCTCGAAATTTTCCGCCCGATTTGCCAGGCGATTAATCGCCGAGCGCAGATTGCCGCGATTGTAGTTGCGGTCGTTGCGATAATCACGGTCACGATTGCGGTTGTAGTCGTCGTTATCGCGCCATTGCGCCGCCGCGAGCGTCGGCAAACCCAAAATCAAAAGAGTGAACGCAAAACCTGCGAGTAAATTCTTAAAACGATTCATTATAATTTTCTCCTCAAAAAATTCTTTCCAACAAACCGCAACTCGCTCGCTTTTCGGCTCGGCACGTTGCGTTGACGCTTTCCGTATCAGCAAAGCGTGTGCCATTTTCCTGAGAAAAGAGATTAAGAGAATTAAGTCTTGTTTTTTCAGCAATTAAGAGAAATACGAACATTTCTTCGGAAGTTAAAAAAAAATCTTCGGCTTGAAAATATGTTCCAAATGGTTGAGCGTTTGACGAATTGGTTAAAATAAAAATGCGGTGAACTATTGCTCACCGCATTAAAGTTTTTTCTGTTTGAACCCGGGTTTAATTTCCGAGCGCTTTCGACGCGTTAAGACGTCCGCCGTTTTCGATTTTTCCGTTTAAGGAATCAATCTTATCGACGGATTTCAAAATTCTTTCGCGGAGTTTTTCGACCGTCAGATTCGGCTCGTTTGCCAGAATCAGCGCCGCGACGCCGGCAACCTGCGGCGTCGCCATCGAAGTGCCGGAGGCTTCACGGTAACCGTCTTTCAGCCAGGTCGAAAGAATATCTTTGCCCGGCGCGGCGACGTGAACCGTTTTCGGACCGTAATTGGAAAACGAAGCGAGATTGTCCGCGCGGTCGAGCGCGGCGACGCTGATGACGTTCGGCAGATTGTAGTTTGAAGGATAATGCGGGCGCTTGTCGTTGTTGCCCGCGTCATTTCCCGCCGCCGCGACAAATAAAATTCCCTGCTCGCCCGCCGCGCGAATGGCGTCTTCCAGAGCTTTGGAATAAACGGTCGAGCCCCAACTGGCGCTGATTATCCGAACGTTGACGCCTTTCTGCTTGCGGTCAATCGCGTAATTGATGGCTTCAATCGCGTCTTTGGTCGAGCCGAAACCGCCTTTACCCAAAAATTTGAGCGGCATAATTTCGACCTGCCAGTTGATTCCGGCGATTCCCTGTTCGTTGTCGCCTTCCGCGCCGATAACGCCCGCGCAATGCGTTCCGTGACCGTTTTCGTCCATCGGGTCAGACAGATTTTCCGACGCGTTAAAGCCGTTCATATCGTTGAAAACGCCGAGCTCGTCGTCCCTGTATTGCGGAATATTGTCGGGGCGAATCCAGATATTGGAAACCAAATCCAGATGCGTGTAATCGACGCCGCTATCGAGCACGGCGACGACGACCTTTTTGCTGCCTTTCGTCTTCGCCCAGGCTTTTATCGCCGAAATGTCGGCGTTTTCCTTGCCGCCGTTTTGACCGGCGTTTTTCAAAGCCCACTGGTCGCCGAACATCGGGTCGTTCGGCAAATTAGGCTCGTCCGAAGGCTTTGCCGCGACTTCGCGGAAAGTTTCGGTCGGCTCAAGATTGATTTGGACAATCGGCTCGGCGTACAAAACCAAATCCGACATCTTGCGATACTGCTCGGCGACTTTTTCCGCTTCCGAGCCGTCCAGATCGTCAATCGAAATCAAATTTTTGACCGCTTCGATTTCGTCTTCGACCTTATCGTTATTTTTGGCGGCAATCTTTTTAATTTCCGCTAAACCCACTTCAGGACGAAACTTGACCAGAACTTCCGGTTGGCAATCCTTCGATGTGCGATTAACCGTCGTCGGCTTGGTCGTCTGCTTCGTCGCGTTCTTGTCATTAAACATTCCGAGCGTCGATTGCCAACGCCTGATTTGTCCTAAAACCGCCGCCAGCGTAATGATAATGACGGCGATGGTGATATGAATCCAAATATTCTGTCGATTCATTTTTTACTCCCAAAATACTTTAAGCAGAAAGACCTTCGGCTTCCTGCTTATTAATCACGATTCTATAATGTAATTTGTTCCGTTAAATTTGCGCAGCCGGAGCTGATATTTATCGGCACGATACTCATATTTTTTCTCGTCGGCTTCCAGGTTTATCTTCCAGCCGCTCGAAATCATCTGCGCTGACATTTCATCATCGACCGGCGCGCCGAGCGACGAATTGGGAAAATCCTCTTCGCTGGCAGAAGCGAGCCGAATTTCGGATTCCGCAACTCCCAGACGCTGTGCCAAGTCCTGTTTCGCTCTCTGAACTGCGCTATCACGGCTAAAACTCACCTGTCAGCACTCCTCATTTAAATAAAAGCAAAGGTAATTTTGCGATTATTCGGCGAAATAGTCAATCGGGAAACAGGGTCAGAGAAGGCAAAAGGCAAAAGTAAAAAGGCAAAACTTTAAAACGATTCCTGTTTTTGCCTTTTACCTTTTGCCTTTTGCCTTGTTTTTCGCCGCCATACAGGCGGTGAAAAAAAACTTGTTCGGAATTGTAAGTTTTCTAAAAACAAAACTTGTCAATTTGACCGAAAAATGAATATAATAAGAATTGCTTATCACGGGACGCCGGAGATTAGGCGTTGCCAACACAGTTTAAAAACTACTTATCCAAAATAATTTAGATGCAAAAAGGCTGTCAGCGAGACAGCCTTTTTACTTTCCGGTCAACAAAAAACCGGCTGATTTCCGCCAGCGCCGGAACGATGAAAAACGCGCATGTAAAACCCAGAATCGCACCCGTTATCGAGCGCGAAGCGGGCGTGTTTTCCCAAATCCCGAAAAACCCGAGCGACCAATCCAGCCCCATCGGAATCAACGCCAGAAAAAGCCAGAAACGCCGAAACGGCTCGATGCTTTCCAGCCGTCGAAAAAAAGGATACACGCCCAAACCGAGCAGAAATCCGAAATAAAACCCGAAACAACGCGAGCAGACGGCGAAAGGAAACTCGCCCGCGTGAAACGAACGCTCCGGAATCTGGTGACACAGATAACTGAAAAACGTGTAAACCGGATTTGCATAACCCGTCAAACCGCTCGCCTTCGCCAGCGGCGCGGAAACGATTAAGCCAATCCAGACGAGCGCAATCGTAAAAACAAAGCCCCAGGCGAAAAAAGCCTGCCGTTTCTGCTGTCTGACAAGCGCCTGCGGGATGTAATTTTCGATGGGTTCGGGCATTTAGTCCTTCGTCCTTCGTTAGTTGAAATTATATTGAACTCTGTTGTCTTAGCTCAACGAGCGAAGGACAAAGGACGAAGGACTAAAAGCGAATTACCGCGTCCGGTCCGCCTTCGACGTGAACCGTGTCGACGAAACGGATGCTTTTTGAATCGCTTGTCATCACGACCGAATGCGTGCGTTTGCCCGCGCCGAAAAAGCGAACTCCGCGCAGAAGCGCGCCGTCGGTCACGCCGGTCGCGGCGAAAATAATCTTTTTGCCGGGCGCGAGGTCATTGGTGTCGTAGATTTTTTCCGGGTCGGTGATGCCCATTTTTTTCAAACGTTTCATCACTTCAGCGGCGGGCGGAACTTTCGATTTATCGACGCCTAATCTTTCGGGGTCGAAAACGAGCTTTGCCAGAATCTCGCCGTTCAGGCATTTCATCGCCGCCGCCGTGATGACGCCTTCAGGCGCGCCGCCGATGCCCATCAGCGCGTGAATATTCGTTCCGGCGACCGCCGCCGAGATGCCCGCCGACAAATCGCCGTCGCTGATTAAGCGAATACGCGCGCCGGCGTCGCGGACTTCCTGAATAAGCTGTTTATGACGCGAGCGGTCGAGACAAATCACCGTCAAATCGTCGATGTCGCGCCCCAGACGCCGCGCGATATTTCGCAGATTGTCTTTGACGGGCGCGTCGATATCGACCGCGCCTTTGCACGATGGTCCGACGACGATTTTGTCCATATAAATATCCGGCGCGTTCAGCAGTCCGCCGCGCTCTGCCGCCGCTAAAACGGCAATCGCGTTGTTTGCGCCGAGCGCGCACAGGTTTGTGCCTTCGAGCGGGTCGACCGCGATGTCTACTTCGGGAAAATTCGCGCGTTCTTCTTCGGCGTAATTTCCGCCGCCGAGCTCTTCGCCGATATACAGCATCGGCGCTTCGTCGCGCTCGCCTTCGCCGATGACGATGCGCCCGCGCATCGGCACGGTGTCCATCACCTGCCGCATCGCTTCGACCGCGACGTGGTCGGAATATTTGCGGTCGCCTTGTCCCATCGTTTTGGCGGATTCAATCGCGGCGGCTTCACACACGCGCAGAAAATCCAGAGATAATTCGCGTTCTGCTTTTAATTTCATTCGCTTTTCCTTAAAATTTGTTGGTAATAAATATTGAAGGCATTTTAACACTTGTCTATCGCCTAATGACAAGTATAATCTTTCTTTTAACTTATTATTCTGCTGAGGAGAATTTTTAGAATGACGTATATCGTAGTTGAGCCGTGCGTGGAATGTAAATATACCGACTGTGCGGCGGTTTGCCCGGTCGAAGCCTTTCACGAACTTCCCGACCGGCTTGTGATTAATCCTGATACCTGTATCGACTGCGACGCCTGTCTGCCGGAATGTCCGGTCGAAGCCATTTACTCGGACATGTCGATTCCGCCCGAATATATGGACTGGCTGGAAAAAAACGCCGAAGCCGAAAATTACCCGATTATCAGCACCAAACAACCCGCGCTTTTCGGTCCGGGCTGTAAAGGCGACCCCGAATAAATTTTAAGAAGTTTTTTTAGAAAAAAGTGAACGGTGAATTTGTTATTCGTCGTTCACTTTTTCTTTAGGCGGAAACGCGACAGTTATGGAGCGTGTTAAAGATTAGCCTAGCAAATTGCCGAACTTAAACACGCTCCATAACTGTCGCGTTTCCGCCTTTTATGTTCTTTATAATAAAATTTGTAGGGCGCGCCCGTGTGCCTGCCCCTACATTCCTTTTTACGCTATCTCTTTTCTGTTAAACGATTTTCTTTTTCGGTAGTGTCCTAATAGAGTGTTGCCGGAAAAAATAGCGACGTCCTTCAGGACGTGGTCGGAAAAAACGAATCAATAAAAGGGCGTTTCAACGTCCTTCCCAGACAATGAATTGGCTCAAGCCAAAGAAAAAGGACGTTGAAACGCCCTTTCGATATTTATCCCTCATTTGACCACGCCGTAAACGAC
>DASVWG010000218.1:0-11617 GCA_036389695.1 Pyrinomonadaceae bacterium | reverse complement strand
AAGATTGATGATTTTAGATTTTAGATTTGCGATTGGTCGTTTAATAACGGCAAATCTAAAATCGACAATCTAAAATTATTCCGCCCTTGCTCACGCGCGGGCTTCTGCTTCTTTTCGCTTCATATAAAATAATTAACATTTTTTTAACCCTGCGTTCATTTGTCTGTAATTTCCCAATCATATTCTGACGCTTGCGGCATTCAAATTTACATTTTCAAAAAACACTTTGAGAAAAGGAAATCGACGAGCGGGTTTTTAGGCGAGAGGTCTATCGAGCCGCCGGTCTTAATTTTTTAAGTTCGATTCAGGAGAAACCGATGCAACCCAAATCTATTTTAAGATTTTTTGTTTTCGCCGTCAGTTTGGCATTTTTACTTGCGCCGAGCGTTTTCGCGCAGACCGATCAGGGGCGAATTGTCGGAACCGTGACCGATTCGGTCGGCGCCGTCGTGCCCAGCGCGACCGTCGAGGTCACGAATGAAAAAACCGGCGACACGCGCACCGTGAAAACCAATGAAGACGGTCTTTACATCGTCACGGCGCTGAAAGCGTCTTTTTATACAATCAAAATCAGCCAGACAAATTTCGCGGTCGCCCAAAGCAAAAACATACAGCTTTCGGTCGGTCAGGAATTAAATTACAGCGTCCAGTTGCAGCCGGAAGGCGCGACGGCGGACGTCACCGTCGTCAGCGAATCCGAAGCGGCAATCAACACTTCCTCGGCGAGTATGAGCGCCAACGTCAACCAGCGCGAGGTCGAAGGCTTGCCGGTCAACGGTCGCCAGCTTTCGCAGCTTTACCTGCAAGCGCCCGGCGCGGTCAACAGCGGCTCGGGCACGTTCGGCGACATACGCTTTTCCGGTCGCGCCGTCCAGCAAAACGTGATTCGCTACGACGGCGTCGAGGGAACGGCGATTATCGATTCTTCGCCCGGCAATCTGAACGGCGAAGTTCCGTCGCCTTTTCACCTGCAATCGAGTCTGGAAAACATACAGGAATTTCGCGTCGATTCGAGCAATTTTCCCGCCGAATACGGCACGGGAACGGGCGGGCAAATCAACGTCGTGACGAAACAGGGCGGCAATCGCTTCAGCGGCTCGGTCTTTGAATACCTGCGGCGCGACGCGCTCGACGCGCGCAATTATTTCGACAACATCACGCCCGGCATTCCGAAAAGCAAGCTGACGCTCGACCAGTTTGGCGGCTCAATCGGCGGACCGATTATCAAAAATAAATTCTTTTTCTTTTTCACCTACGAAGGCTATCGCGTGCGCTCGGGCTTGAACTTTGTCGAAGCCGCGCCGAGTCTTTCTCTGGCGCAGCCGGGCGCGATAATTCCCGGTTCGGTGACGGCGCAGAATCCGAACGGAACATTGGTTAATCCCGCCATCCAGCCTTTCATCAACGCTTTCCGCGCGCCGAACGCCGTTGTCGTCGCGGGCGGAACGACGACGCCCGGCTTTGAAATCGTGCAATTGCAGGACGACGCGAAAACGAATGAAAACGCATATTCTCTGCGGCTCGATTACAAATTAAACGCCAAAAATAATATGTATCTCCGATTCTTCCGCGACGAAGGCACGGACGAGAGACCGGAAGGCGTTTCCGGTCGCCGCGTCCGCATCGAAACGACGCCGCAGAACGGCGTTTTCGGCTGGCAGACGATTTTCGGCACGAACAAAGTCAACGAATTTCGTCTCGGCTACAACGGCGCGCGCACGCGCATCAACGGCGTCGCGCCGACCGTTAACGGGTTTGATTTATCGTCGGTCATCATCAACATTTCGGGCAGCGTCGCCAACACGGGCATCGCCGGACAAGGCACTTCGTCCGGCATCTCGATTCCCGGCGGCTTGGTTCGTGCTAACTCTGCAACCAACGGACGCGGACAGCCTTACACGCCGTATTCGCTTTCCTTTATCGACAGCTTCAACTGGACGCCCGCCAATCACAATTTCAAAATCGGCGGCGAGCTTCGCCTCATACGTCTTTATACCGACCGTCTCGGCGGCACGACTTACACGTTCTCGAATCTCGCCGGATTTTTGTCAAACTCGCCGACGCAGGTGCAATATCTCGGCGACGTTTCCGCGCCTTCTCCGTTCAACAACGGCTTAGAAGGCGAGCGTCTCGCGCAGCAGGAATATTACATCGCCTACGCGCAGGACGAATGGAAGCTGCGTCCCGGCTTAACCTTAAGCTACGGCTTGCGCTACGAATACTACACGCCGTTGCGCGAGCGCGGCAACGGTCAGGTTTTGTTCGACATCGAGACCGGAACAATCCGCCCTTCAAGCGAAGCCGCGTTTAAATCCTCGAAAAACAATTTCGGACCGCGCGTCGCTATGACGTGGTCGCCTAATATTAATAAACCCGGCGGATTTTTCAGCGGCGGGCGCACGGTGATTCGCGGCGGCTTCGGCATCTATTACGGACCCGGACAAACCGAAGACCAGATTCAGCCGATTGAAAGCGACCGCATCAGCTCGACGATTACCAGCGGTTCCTTGCTCGCTTTTCCGGCAAACATTCCCGGCATCGTCGCCAATTTTAACAATAACCCTTTGAATCGCGCATACCAGCCGCGCGCTTATGCGAGCGATTACACGATTCCCGAACGCGTCTATCAATACACCGTCTCGTGGCAGCAGGAGCTTCCATACAATCTCGTCTCGACCGTCGGTTACGTCGGCAGTCAGGGACGAAATTTGTTCCTGCGCAGCGTAGCAAATAAAATTCTGCCCGGCAGCGCGACGATTCAAAACGGCGCTAACTTACCCGCCGGAGTCGGCATCATCAATCGCGTCGACGCGAGCGGTCGCGTCGTCGGCTTCAACACCGTCCGCGAATTCGACATTCTCAGCGGCGCGAATCAGCTTCGCCCGTTCGCCGAAATCGACTACAAAACTTCCGGCGGCGACGACGCTTACAACGCGCTGCAAATGTCTCTGGCGCGACGCTTTAACACCGGCTTGACGCTCAACGCGCAATACACATACGCGAGCAGTCGCGGCACGACCGCCGGTTCGAACGAAGCGAGAACGTCGGCGCAGCTCGACAATTTCGAAGCCGACCGCGGCAGAAATAATTTCGACGTTCGTCATACGTTCAATTTGTCGGCGCTTTACAATCTGCCCGTCGGCAAGAGCAGAATGCTCGATTTCGGCAAAGCCGGAAATTTGTTTCTCGGCGGCTGGGAAATCGGCGGCATCTTGAACGCGCGCGGCGGCTTGCCGCTCGAAGTTTTAGTCGTGCGCCCCGACACGGTCGCGGTTTGCCAGCAGGCGAACGGCTGCACCATCGGCACAACCAACGTTCCGCAAGGCTTCGTCGCCAATCTCGGCACGAATCCGAGCACCGCCGTCCCGCTTCCGGTTGGTTTCGCGGTCGTCGTCAACACGCCCGGCGGCGGCGCTTCGCGCAATATTCGACGTCCGAACCTGACGGGCGAGCCGTTCTACACGGACAACGACCGCTTTATCATCAATCCGGCGGCGTTTTCGATGCCCGCGCCCGGCGCTTTCGGCGATTTGCAGCGCAACGCCCTGCGCGGTCCGATTTTCCGCCAGTTCGACCTCGTTCTCGGCAAACGCTTCCGCATCAGCGAAACGATGAGCTTCCAGTTTCGCGCGGAAATCTTCAACCTGTTCAACACGACCAACTTCGCCGCCCCGTCCGTCACGCTGAACAACGCTCTGCCGACCTTGAGCGTCCCGACAAATGGCACGACTTACGCGCTCAGCAGCGGACTTCAACCCGGACAAGCCTTCACCCAATCCGCCGCCGGCGCAACCTTCGGACAGGTGCGTTCGACCGTCGAGCGCACCGTCGGTCTGGGAACCAACCGCCAGGTGCAGTTTGCTTTCCGGTTCAATTTTTAAGCTCTCACTCAGCAACAAAAAAAGGCGAGCCGCTATGTAACGGCTCGCCTTTTTCAATTACGAATTAAGTTTGTATTTACTTAAATGCCCGGGGCGATTCAATCGATTCGCAATTCGTAATTTTTAATTCGTAATTGTCTTCAGTGTCCGTTGAAGTTTGCCACCGGGTAATCGCCGAGCTGTCCCCACTGAACGGCGCTTAAAGCTCCGTTCGTCGATTTTCTGACATAGAAGTAAGCGGGCGGCGAACCGGGTGTTATGCCCGGACGCCAGACGGCGAGGTCGGTTTTGCCGTCGCCGTCATAATCGCCGTGCGTCGGAAAATCGGTTTGAGTTGAGCCCCAAGCCGCTCCGAAATGAATGATGTTGTTATTGTTGCGACCGAGAACGCTCCAGAGAATTTGCCCGCCGCTGCCGCGCACGACGGCAAAATCCGTCTTGCCGTCGCCGTCGTAATCGCCGGGTAGAATATAATCGCTCGAAGTTCCCCAGAAAACAGTTTCGAAGCCGCCGCCCGATTTATTTAAATAAAAAACGCCTTCATTGTTGCCGTTGTTTCTTTGAATGCAAAAATCGTTTTTGCCGTCGCCGTCGAAATCGCCCGGCACCGGATAATCGCCGTTCTGCCCCCATTCAACAGATGAAAGCACAGCATTCGGCGTCGCGCTGCCGAAATAATACCAGAAGCTTTTTTGCCCTTGCGCCGCGCCGCCGCGATAAACCGCGAAATCGTCAATGTCGTCGCCGTCGTAATCGCCGACCACCGTCGGGTCGTCGCTGTTTGTTCCTAACTGCCGCGCGATAAATGTCCCGTTTGAGCTGCGCAAGGTATAGAAATACGAATTCTCCGTTTCGGGTCGATAAACGGTCACGTCGGCTTTATCGTCGCCGTCGTAGTCGCCGGAAATGTAATAGTCGGTAGAAGTGCCCCACGGCGTCTGCGTGTAATTTGTTCCGTTATTGATAAACCACGTCACCTGACCGGGGGAACCGCTGCCCGTCTTGCGCACCACGACGTAATCGGTTCTGCCGTCGCCGTTGTAATCGAGCGGCGTGTCACCGGGCGGCGGCGGGTCGCCCGTGTTAACCGAAAAGGTGTCGATGCCGATGTAGTCGGAGTTGTCGCCGCTCGGACCGCCGTTCGTCACGAAATAGCGAAAAGCCAGCCGTCCGGTGCCGGGAGTGCCCGGCACAAAAACCTGGTATTGCGTCCAGTTTTGCGGGTAGCCGCCGACTTCCAGATTCGGATTGATAACGAGCAGGCGAGTGGTAAAATCGCCGACCTCGTTCGCACTGGTGCCGACGTTACTGCTCGCGCCGTTGGTTGAAAGGCGAACTTCCAATCTATCCGGGAACATAGTTCCGGCACGCGCGCGTGTCCAAAAAGTCACCATCGCGCCGGTGCTTAAAGAAATCGGCGGCGTCAACAGCCAGTTGTTGATGACGCCCGTGTCGTTTGCGTTGTGAAAGTCTGCGGCGATATAGGAATTACTCGCGCCCGTATGAGCCGGAAAGGTTGAATTGCCCTGAAACCATCCGGTCGTGCCCGGCGGAACACTGTTGTTCTGCATTACCCAGCCGCGCGCGGGAAGCTGCGTGATGTCCTCGAAATTTTCAATCTGCGCTGCGGCACTGCCGCCCGCCAGCAGAAAAACCAAAACAATCAGCGCCGCACGAGCGACACTCTTCATATAAAAAAATGACGACTTTATTTTCTCAGCCCAATTCATAAAAAGTATTTCTCCTGTCTTCCGCGCCGTAAGCGGGAAAAAGCTTGAGCCAATTCAGTCTTCTCCCCGACTCTCTTTCTCTCCGACTCCTTCAATGGCTGTTAAAATTCGCCACCGGATAATCGCCCTGCTCGCCCCATTCAAAAGCGCGCAGCGAGCCGTTTGACGATTGCCTGATGTAGAAAAAATTCTGCTGCGGGTCGGCGTTCGGACGCCAGACGGCAATATCGGTTTTACCGTCGCCGTCGTAATCGCCCGGCGTCGGAAAATCCGTCTGCGATAAGCCCCACGGCTGTCCGTAGTGAATGATATTGTTCGCGTTTCTGCCCAGAACGCTCCAGATAATTTGCCCGTTCTGCGAACGGGCGACGGCAAAATCGGTTTTCAAATCGCCGTCGTAATCGCCCGGCACGATTAAATCGCTCGCCAGTCCCCAGACGACCGCTTCCGTGCCGCCGTTCGATTTGTTCAAAAGAAAAACGCCCTGCGCGCCGCTGCCGCCGCTGCCGTCGCCGCGCTGAACGCAGAAATCATTCTTCGAATCGCCGTCATAATCGCCCGGCGCGGGAAAATCGCCGTTTTGTCCCCATTGCACGACGGTGACTCCGCCGTTCGGCGTCGCGCTGCCGAGATAATACCAGAAGCTTTGTTGTCCGGCTGAAGCGCCGGCGCGATAAACCGCGAAATCGTCCCGGTCGTCGCCGTCGTAATCGCCAATCACCGTCGGGTCGTCGCCGTCTGTTCCCAGCTGCCGTGCGACGAGCGTTCCGGTCAGGCTGCTCAAACTGTAAAAGTAAGACGTCGAAGCCGCGCCCGGACGATACACCGTAATGTCGGCGCGGTCGTCGCCGTCGAAATCGCCGCCGAGAAAAAAGTCGGTCGAGATTCCCAAAAGCCTCTGCCGGTAGGTCGTGCCGTTATTGATAAACCACGTCGCCTGTCCGCCGGAAACGCCGTCCGTCTTGCGCACCACGACGTAATCGGTTCTGCCGTCGCAATTGTAATCGAGCGGCGCTTCATACGGCGAAATACTACCGACAGGCAGCGCCACAATATAGTTTACCGTGTCGATGCCGATGTAATGGGAGTTATCGCCCTGCGATCCGGCATTGGTCACAAAATAGCGAAAAGCGATGCGTCCCTGCACGGCGATGTCGCCGCAGATGGGAGGCAGACCGGACAGAGTAATCGTGAATTCCGTCCACTGCTGGGGATAACCGCCGACTTCCAGATTCGGATTGATGACCGCCAGCACCGTCGTAAAATTGTTGACATTCGTGCTCGAACCGGCGGTCGACAGGCGCACTTCGAGCCGGTCGGGGAAAGGGCTGTTGGCGACCGACCGCGTCCAGAATCTAAAGACGCTGCCGTTGGTCAAAAGGCTCGGCGGCGACATCAGCCAGTTGTCGATGGTGCCTAAGGCGCTCGTATTATGAAAATCAGCCGCGATGTAGGAATTGCTCGCGCCCGACTGCGCCGGAAACGTATTCGGATTGCCCTGAAACCAGCCGGTCGTGCCCGGCGGAACGCTGTTGTTTTGCATCACCCAGCCGCTCGCGGGAAGCTGCGTAATATTATCGAAACCTTCGCTGAATGACTGCGCTTGCGCCGAAGCGATGACGCCCGCCAGTAAAAAAAACAAAATCGCCGGCAAAACCAGCGCCCGCTTTAAAAAACCCGAACGCGATGTCGGTTTATTGTTGAACGAATTCATAAAATTTATCTTTCGCCAAGGATTGCGGGCGGAAAAATCCTTCAGTCAATTAAAAAGCTTCCGGAAAAACTTGCCGGTTTACAGACGCGCGGCGCGGCAGGATTGTGTGTGCAATTTACTTGCTTTATTTTTGAAAGTCAAGATTTTTAATGATGAATGACGAAAGCGCGCGCTGATTCGAAAGCCTTCCGCCGCCGGACGGCGACGATTTTTTGCAACCCGAACCCCGCAAAAAAGACACTAATTTTTTAGATTGAATGTTTTGAGGCTTGGCAGTCGCGCCAGATTTCGAAACATTCGCCCGAAATATCCGGGCACAAATGAACAAGGGAAGGTGAATAAACATGAGGGTTATAAAATTATCGCTGGCGTTTTTCGCCGCTGCGTTTCTTTCGACGGCTTGCAATCTGCCCGGCACAAACGAAACGGCGCGCACGAGCGAGTATCCGAATCAAATGCCGCGGGCGGAAGCCATCTCCGAAGCGAATGTTCGATATGCCAGAGAAAATCTGGATTTGCGAGCGGTCGGCGCTTTGCTGGAAAGAGCCGACAACGCCGAAGAATTTGAATATCTGCTTAATACCGAAGACGTTAACAACCTCGATTTAAACGGCGACGGCGACGTCGATTACATCAGCGTCGACGAGTTTGGCGACCGCGACCCGGACGAGCGCGGGCTTTCGCTGTTCAGCCGGTTCGGTCCCGATTTGATACAGGAAATCGCGACGATAATCTTCGACCGCGACGGCGGCGGCTCTATCGAGAGAATTTTATTGACCGGCAGCGAACAGCTTTACGGCGACAATTATTATTACGAGACGAACCGGCGCGACAGAAGCTTGCCGATAGCTGAATGGCTTTTCAACGAGAGGCGCGACGATTATTACCGTTCGCCTTATTATTACGGCAATTATCCGCAAAATTACGAGGTTTATCAGCCGGTCGAAACGCCCGTTTACCGCACCCGCATCGAGCGCGTTTATTACACCGATGCCGCGCCCGTGTTTATCCAGACGTCGAACCCGACCCTCACGAGCGTCAAAATCAAATCGCCTTATGACGGCAGGTCAGTCGACAAAAACTTCTCCAAACCCGACAAACAGTGGAAAGAGCAGAAGGAGATTGAGAAAAATAATCGGAAAGAGCAGAAAGAGTTTGAAAAAAATAATCGCGTCTCGCCCGAATTCGTTCCGGCTAAAAAAGATAAAATAAAGGACTTTTCGCCCGAACGCGACGAACGACCGCGAGGCAATCCGAACAATTTCGAGAAACCGCGAAAAGATAATTCCGACAAACCGCGAAAAGATAATAAGCCGAAATTCGAGCGGCAGGAAAATCCCGACAAATGGCGGCAGGAAGCGGTCAAACCGCCGAAAATGGAAAGACCGGCGTTTAATCAGCCCAAACCCGACAAATTTGAAAGACAAAGCATGAAACCGCCCAAACCCGACAACAACGGCAAACCGAAAGGCGGCGACAACAATCCCGGACGCGGCAACGGCGGCGGCAATAAAGGCGGCGGCGGTGGAAAAGGCGGCGGGAAAAAGAATTAATTAATTTACCTTTTATTCCTTAACCCGACGGCGCGAGGCGGGCGAAGGAATTAATTTTGGTAATAATAGACTTGACTCACCTGAGTCAAGAGAATACAATGTAAACGATTATGACATAGAAACAGAATTAGGTCTGTATCTCAGTCAAACCGCATTTTTTTATGGTTCTAATCATTTAATTGGGGCGATGAATAAAGTATCCGGCTTTTTTGATGCGAGCGGCAAACAAGAAACCTTAGATGATAAAGTCTTGGTTGTAGCGGCTTCGCTTGCGACGCCGTTTTACTGGCAAGAGTTTTCTAAAGAATGGATTGAATATCTCATCGATAAGGAATACCCGATTAAAAAAGGCAAAACAAAACCAACTTTTCATACTGTTGATTTCCACTATGGCAATTATCCTTTAAGAAAAGATTTCGGTTGGGATGAGGATAGGAAAAAGGATTTGTATGACGGTCTTATAAGACTTATTAAAAGGCGAACCGAATACTCGGTCGCCACTGCGGTTGACCTTGAGGATTATCGCCGTTTTGTTAGCGAATATCCTGCTAGCGTGCATATGTGGACAAACGCTGGAATGTTTGCTTCTGCAATGTGTTTATTTAAGTGTAGAGAGTGGGCAGAAGCCCGTAAATATGATGAAACAATTTCTTATATTTATGACCGCAATGATACTTTTGCAGCAGATTTAAGGGATGAATACAACTATTTATGTGACAACCCCGAAGCGGCAAAATGGTGGTATTTTAAGGCAGGTGGTTTGACTGACGGCAACAAAGAAATACATATACCTATCCAGTCGGTTGATTTGGTAGCTTGGGAAGTCGCCAGAAACTACAAAGAAGCACAAAAAGCCTCGCCGGACGGCGATTTTAAAACCCGTCACGAACTGATTGAACTGAGTCACGTAAACGCGGAATATAAACTCTATGGTTATGAGGATTTCGTTATATTTTGGCACGACCACGTAGAAGATGGAGTATTGAAAGTTAAGGAAGACTTGCTAAAAAGGGGCGTCATAAAAACAGATGCCGAATTTGATGAGGAACACGAAAAATATGCACGCAAACTGTTAAATTTGACGACTGATGAAATAGAAAAACTTAAGGATGATGAATAAGTAGGTATGAAAAAGAAAACTGAGATAAAAGAAGATGATAAATCTTTCGAGCGGTTTGAAACACTTTTGCAGAAAGTCATCCGTGTTCCGAAAGATGAAATTTTAGAGCGTGAGAAAGCCGAAAAAGAAAAACGGAAACAAAGAAAGGCTAAAGCCTAGCCTTTCCGTTTCTTTCCACGTTTATTAGATTGTCGTTTGATAGCCGCGCAGTTCGTTGTATGTCAGACGCTTACCGCTAACGGCTTTCAAGACTCCTAAAAATCGTTCTTTGTCATTTAGTTTTCGTTCATTGAAACGAAAAGTTTGTTCTGCTAAATAGCGCGACAGATGAAACGGTTCAACTGAAACGTATGTTCCTTTGAGCGTCCTTTTCAGTAACGCCCAAAAGTTTTCGATGCCGTTTGTGTGAACATTGTCTTTCACGTATTCGATTGAGTGATTGATAACTTGGTGAATGTAATCGCTGTCTAAGCCACGATATGAAAGCCATTCGTCAGAAAAGAGATTCGCGCCAGATTCGACAGTGTTTTTAACTTCCGCGTGTAAAGTTTCGCGGTCAGTTCTTTCAATAACTTTCGCCAGAACGCGACCTTTTCTTTCAAGCGCACCAAAGACGGCAGTTTTGCCGACTGAGCCGCGACCTTGAATGACTTTTTCGCGTTTTGCTTTGTGCATATTTTTCGCTTTGCCGCCGATGAAAGTTTCGTCAACTTCGACATTGCCCGAAAGTTTTTCAATAGAGCCGTTTTCCATTGCTAAGCGAATACGGTGCAGGACAAACCAAGCGGTTTTTTGTTTGAAACCAAGAGCGCGACCGAGTTCATAAGAACTAATTCCGTTTTTTGCATTAGCTATGAGCCACATTGCAGTAAACCATTTGTCCAAGCCAAGCGGCGAATCTTCAAAGATTGTGCCGACTTTAACGGAAAACTGTTTTTTGCAATTTTTACACTTCCAAATCTTGCGAGTGGAAAGAAAACTCGTTTCGGTGCTTTGGCAGTTCGGGCAAACGGCGATTCCGTCTTTCCAGCGCATTGAAACGGCAAGATTAAAGCAAAAATCTTTGTCTGAAAAGCGAATAATTGCTTCCTGTAATGTGTTTGGCAAATGGTTATCTTCAATCATAAGAAGATTTTAGCAAATAAATTAAGGTGAGTCAAGTCTATTATTACCTTAATTTTGTAACTCTCCCAGAAAAATGCGTCTCGAAAATTTTGGTTTTCGAGACGCATTTTTCGAATCTTCACAAGTTATTTTTGCGGCGACCATTCAACCGTCAGAAATTCGCCGGTTTCGAGCGCCGTCCATTGACTGCTCAGTTTATCGAGATAAGTTCTGACTCCGGCAAGAAATTTATCGTCAAACGATTTGCGCTCGGCGTCCGACATCGAGTTGAGAACGCTCTGCGCGTTGTCTTTCATCTGTGCCGCGCGTCTTTTAAGCTCCGGCTTCGAAAAATTGGAAAGCCAGTCATACAAACAAATGTAAGTCGCCCGTTCGGATTGCTCGCAGTCCGTCTGACCTTTCTCTAAAAGCTTTTTACCGCGCTCTTGCACCGCACGTCGCCGGCGCGAGTTTGTCTTGCTGTTAGATTTCGACGCGGGCTCCTCGACCAGATG
>DASVWG010000217.1:0-6505 GCA_036389695.1 Pyrinomonadaceae bacterium | reverse complement strand
ATTTATGAATAAAAGATTATGACGAGACGCAAAAAACTTTTTCTGAAAATATTTACGGCGGTCGGCGCGCTCGCGCTCGCGTGGTTGATTTCTCTGCTCGTCGCCGAGCCGACTCCGCGCGTTTTTTACTCGCCGTGGGATTTGGAGAATGCCGAATATGAAAGAGTTTCCGTCATCAGACGCGAGTATGCGGAAAAACGTCGCGCGAATGCGGCTTGGACGAGAAACCCTTTTGAAGTCGGCGTCTGGATGTCGCGCGGCGGCAACAGCGACGGATGCGCGGCGGAAATCGAATGCAGCGACCCGACAAAGGTCAAGGTTTACCGGAGCGACGAAAATCACGCGACAGTCATTGTGCTTGCCGACCCGCTGGTCGGCGACGATTCGGTCGCCGGCGTAGAAGACAGAATCGATTTGAGGCGCGCGGCGGACGACGGCGCGTGGGAAGTTGAGTGGGGCGGCTCGCGCTGGCATTGCCACGAAGGTCGCGGAGGTTTATTTTACTGGTCGAGATTCGAGCTTTGCTCGTGAAAAGATAAAAAAAAATGGAATAAAATTATGCGATTCAAAAAAATATTTGCGGCATGGCTGTTGACGGCAATATCCGCTTTAACGGCAGCCGCGCAGGAGCAGCAGCAGCAGCAGCGGCAGCAAACAGTAATCGGGCAGGCGCGCGCCGTTCTGGTGCGGCTCGCCGAATTGAGCAGGAAACAGGAGCTTCAAACCGAGGCGGCGCGTGAAATAGTGATTGGCGAACTGGCGAATCCGAAAGCCGTTTCGTTTGGCAAAATGACTGACGCGCCGGACAAAATTCTGTTGCTTGATAAAACGCGCGCCGTCGGGCGATTTCAAATTCCCGGCGTCAACGACCGCACGATTGACGTTTATTTTTATCTGAAAAACGACGGCGCGAGCTGGAAGGCTTACGCTTTGCGCGCGTTCGCTTTGCCGGCAATGGTCGAAAATTTATACGGCATCTGGAAAGAGCGGACGGATTTGAGCGCGGACGAAAAACAGGAATTCGCCAATCTGAAACTGACGCTCGCCGCGGACAAGGATTTAGGCGTTTGGTTCAACGAAAACCGCGCGTCGCTCGACAAACTGCGCACTCTGGCGCAGCAAAAAAGCGCCGCCGCACCGTCGCCGCTCTACGTTCGCACGGACGACAGGCAATTTCCCGAAGCGGCGGCGCTGCTGAAAAAATTAAATCTCAGACTGCTGACCGGCGGAAAAAACGGCGACGTCGAAATCGTTATCGGCGGAATGACGGACAACACGGTCGGCTTCGTTTATTCGCCGTCGGGCAAACCGCCGGAAATCACGACCTACGAATACATCTGGGTCGAACATCTGGCGGATAACTGGTATCTGTTCCGCACGACGTAAGCTGCGCGTCGGGCGAGAAAAATCGAATGAAAAATCGCTTTGCCGTCTTAATTTTTCTGCTCTGGTTGTCGTCGGGCGCGGCGGCGAATTGTTCTTCCGGCGGGCGAGATTCGTCGCTGCGCCGCTACGACATCTGTTTCAAACGCGACGAGCCGGGCGCGAACAATCGCTACGTCGAATACACGCCCGTTAAGTGTTCCGATGAATCCGTCCGGCTGGGCGAAGCAATCGGCGGTGAGCTCGCCGGCATTGAGTTTGTCGATACGGATGCGGACGGCGTTTCCGAAATTATCGTTTCATCCGGGTCGGCGTGCCGTTGGAGTTTTGAGCCGTGCCTCAATCCGACGCGGACGGTGGTCAAAGTCGAGCCGAAAAATCCGCCCGTTTTCACAATCATCAGTCAGGAAAATTTAGAACCGTCGCCGGAGTTTAAACAACAGGAAATAGATGAAGCGGCGAAAGGAGAATTGCCGCCGCATCCTATCCTGCGAAGAAAGGGCTGCGGCGCGCCGAACGTAACCTGCAAAAGGGTTTTTAAATGAAATGAGAATTTTTATTTTTTTATTTTTAGTTTGTTTGTTGTCCGCCGGAGCCTTCGATTGTCCGGCGCAAAAGTCGAAAAAAGACGTCCTGCCTCACGTCGGCAGATTCAGACAGGACGAAGAGACCGGCGCGAACCGCTCCGGCTGCGATAATCATCCGCTCGTTTTTACGAAAGGCAAAGACGATGTTTTTTTCGAGAGTCGCGGCGACGGGCTGGACGCTTTTATGAATCTGGACGGGCATAACGTCAAGCTCAGGCTGCTGAAAACGACCGTTTATTATCTGGACGAATACGGCACGGCGGACGCCGTCTATGAATACCGTTATAAAGAAATCCGCATCACCGTCAGCCTGCGCGTTTTAAGCGATTACACCGATTGGATTCCGGCAAAAGTAGTGATTCGAAAAAATCGCGCCGCTCGCCGGTTGAACGTGTTCGTCGCGCCGCAGTGCGATGCGATATGAAAAATAAAATACCGCCCGTTCGAACACTGAAAAATCATTCGGCTGATTTCGGCTGTTCGGGCGGCAGATAAATATTTTCCCTACCCGTATTGACGGTGTTTTGACGCGCGGCAGCGAATAAAATTATCGAACGGGAATTTTATAAAAGGAGAAAAGAATGTTTGGAAAAATTTTAGGACAACTTTTCGGCGGCGGCGGCACAGGCGGCGGCAATCAAAAACCAGCCGCGACAGCAGCTTCGACCGCAAATTCTCAAACGTCGCCATCGAGCGCGCTCGAACCGGTTGCCGGAATTTCTTTGGAAAAATATGCCGAGTTATGCGCGAAGATGGCGAACACGCCGAACGATGACGAAGCGTTTGCCGCGATTGCGGAACAGAACGGCGTCTCGCGCGAAGATTGGCAAGCCGCCCGCGCGGGCTGGAACGAGCGAATGGAAAACGCGGCGACCGCCGGAACCGTCGCGCTCGCTTATATGCCTCTTTATCAAGCCGCGCTCGCCAAATACGGCGGCGAAGTCGCCACCGCCACGCTCGAAGAATACATCGAGATGTCGGCAATGATAAATACGGATTTGCAGGGCGAAAACGCGCGTCCGAAAGATTTGGACGCGATGTATGCGCGCTTTAATATCAACCCGCAAAAATGGAGTCAGATTTCGACGTACTGGGTCGAACGATTGACGAAAGACCCGCTGCTTGCCAAAGATTACGCCGACAAATGCAAAATTCGCATCAAGCAGCTCGACAACGAGTATTTGTTACGGCATAAACGGTGATTTGCACCGGATAAGGGCGGAATATGAATCGTTTCGTAATCGTGAGAGGCTCAGAACGCTTGAGCCGGATTGAGGTAAAAATGAAAAGATTTGCCGTTGCCGCTGCCGTTATATCAGCAGCATTAGTTTTTCTCGGCTCCTTAAATATTTCGGGTCAATCTTCCCGAAACAAAAAAATTCTGCGGATGGAAGAGGCAGTTGCCGCCGCGTTCGGAAATTCGCAGTTTGGCAGTCTGGACGCAAAGCGTCTGCGGCTCGGCAAAATAAAATTAGTCATCGAGCATTCGCTTCTGGACGGCGACGAACAGTTTGAAGTCCGGCGATTTGCGACTTTCAAACAAATCGAGCGCTGGCTGCAAAGCCGCGAACAGCAAGCCGAAGCCGAAGGCGTCGGAAAATACAAACTTCCGATTAGAGTGGTCGATACGCGGGCGGGATGCCGGCGCGGCATTTGTCGTTATTATTCGCCTAACGGCATTCTGCACAATCATTTGTATCTGAAAAAGATTTTTTACGGCTATCGCGGCGGGCGCGTTTATGTCAAAAAGATTTATCTCTACGACGGCGACTGATGAAAAATCCGTCAATTCTGAAAATCGTGTTTCTGCTCGCGGGCGCCGCCGGTTTCGGCGCGCTTTACTGGCTGTTTCTCGAAACCATTCAGCCGTCAATCGTCAACCGAATCTACAACTGCGATTACTGCGACCGCTGCGCGAACGTTTTGTATAACAAAGAGCAAATCATTTTAGCCTTTTGCGCCGCCCTGGCTGGAGCGGTCGCCGGACTTTTGAACGCGCGCGGTTTCAGAGGCGTTTTGAAAACGATTGCCGCCGGTTATCTGTGTTTTCAATTCTATTCGCTGCTGACGATTTGGAGCGTCGTCCGGGCGGAAGAATGCACCGCGCTGCATCGCCCGCGCATTTTCCCGCTGGTCGCGCTCGGCTTCTTAATCGTCGATATGTTGATAAGAAGCGGCGTCTGGGCTTTTTTCTGCGCCGTGCCGCTTTTGATTTTCAGCTTTGTTCAGCCGGTGTTTTTCGGCAGAGACGACGATTTTCAGCGGCTCGATTTAGGATTGAAATGAAAAAAACGCTTTTGCTTTGCTTGATTTTATTGTCCTCGCTCGGCGCGCCGCTGACGTCGCCAGCCCAAAATGACAATGATGTCACGGCGCCTGAAACAACAAAACTTTTCGATTTGAAGACGCCCGTTTCAGACGATTCCGCCGTGACGTGGCTTGATTTAGCGCGGAAAATTTTTCCTGATGCGCGAAGCGGCGACAATAATTTTTCGCGTTCAAATTTCGTGCGTTTTTCTCCAAAACATAATGTTTGGTATGAAATCAAAACGCCGATGCGCATCCTCGAGGCGCACAGCTGTTTTTTTGAGGACGAAGGCAAAAAGCGAATCGCGGCGTTTTTTAAACTCGAAAATTCGGACGAGCGAAAACTGAATTTATTTCTGCTCGCCGTTTACGATGCAAACAAACCGGATTTTCCCTTACTCGAAGCCGTTGACGCGCGCCTCTTCGGTTACGAGCAAACGGAATTAGCCGGCTATTATTCCGAGCTCGCCGCCGAATCCGCGAAAGGCGCGAAAGAAACCGTGCATCTCGTCTATCGCCGGCAGGGCGATGCGGCGACGGATTCCGTCGAAGAAAAACACAGATTTCTGATGCTCGACCGCAACCGGCTGCGCGTCGTCTTCGATACGCCGCCGCTGGTCAGCCGGACAGATTGCAGCGGAGAAATCAAACGTTCGTTTTCAGTCAACCGTCTCAAACAATTAAAATCGTCCTTCCCCGGTCACCAGTTCGTTTATGAGCGCGCCGTTACGCCAAACCAGACCTGCCCGAATCAAAAATATTACGGCGTCATCGAAGTTGAAAGCTACCGCGCGGAATGGGACGCGGCGCGGTTAATTTTTCGACCGAAACCGGCTGCGCGCGGCGGTTATCTGACCGGAGCCTGGGGCACGTATGACCCGGATGAATACGAAAAATATCCGGGCGACGCGACTAAACTCAAAATCAGCGCCGGTTATCGCGCCCGGGCTTTTTACAATCCGCGCACCGGCAATATCCGGCTGGCGGCTCCTGGAAAATCGCCGCGCGGAACACGCATCGAATTTGAATTTGAAGATTACTGGGGCGTTTCTCCGAGCGAGGCGAAATCAATCGTTCGCGGGACGATTAAATTTCAAATTATAAGTGAAGAAACCGTTTTTCTCTCCGGCAGCCGCACGCATCGAAAGACGCTTTATCACTGCCTGCTTTACGCTTTCGGGAAACGAAGTCGCTTTAACAACCAACCGTAGAGTCGGTGAGCGGAACGTTTTTAATTTTATTTTTTTGAAATCGAAGCCGCGCCGTCGGGCTTATAATTTCCGCAGACGTTTCTTTTCTTCGGATATTCGGCTCAATTCTCCTACGCATACAAACGGGGCGCGTTCGCTTTGAATCGATTAATCTGCTTGCCGACTTAGCCGCTGTCAGGAGATTAAATCAATGAGTTTTCAATTCGACAAAATAAAATTATTACTTCTAACGGTCGTCGTTTTCCTGTTTTGCGCCGCCGCGAGCGCGCAGATGACGGCTTTTACTTATCAGGGTCGCTTGAGCGATTCGAGTCTGCCGCAGCCGACCAACGGCACTTACGATTTACTGTTTAAAATTTTCGACGCCGCGAACGGCGGCAATCAGCAGGGCGAGCAGATTCAGGTTTCAAACGTCACGGTCGCCAACGGAATTTTCACCGTCGCGCTCGATTTCGGAACGGTGCTCATTTCGCCCGCCGGTAATCTGTATCTGGAAATCGCCGCGCGTCCCGCCGGACCGCAGGGAGCTTTTACGACGCTCGCGCCGCGCCAGCAGATTACGAGCGCGCCGTTTGCGGTGCAGGCTTTAAACGCCGCTTTAGCGGTTGATTCGCTGAAGCTCGGCGGCACGGACGCCAATCAATTCGTCCAGATTCTCGACCCGCGACTTTCGGACGCGCGTAATCCGCTGGCGGGCAGCGGTTTTTACATTCAAAACACGAACAATCAGCAGACCGCCAGTTTTAATATCTCCGGCAGCGGCGCGCTCGGCGGCAGCCTGAGCGTTTCGAGCACCGGAAATTTCGGCGCGAACCTGACGGTCGGCGGCGGCGGAACTTTCAGCCAGTCGCTGACGGCAAATTTGATAAATTCGAACACGCAGTATAATCTCGGCGGCAGCCGCGTTTTGAGCCGTCACGGAACGAACAATCTGTTCGTCGGCTCAAGCGCGGGCGCGGGCATTACGACCGGAAAAAATAATGTGTTCGCCGGAGCGTTCGCCGGTCAGGCGAACAC
>DASVWG010000216.1:0-4993 GCA_036389695.1 Pyrinomonadaceae bacterium | reverse complement strand
TAACATAAGTGCAGGCTTTGCAATAAGTTACGCGTAATCTCAAGTTTTGCTTCAGCGTGAAATTTAAATCGCCAGGTTTATTGCGCCGGTTTTGAGAGGTTTAAGAAGTTGTATTTATTTATTTTAGAATCAATCGGAACGTCCGAGTTATTACTTATCGGGTTGATTGCTCTTATTGTTTTCGGACCGCGAAAGCTGCCGCAGTTTGCAAAGACAATCGGCAAAACGATGGCTGAGTTTAAACGCGCCGGTCAGGAATTCAGAACCACCTGGGAAAGGGAAGTTACGCTCGAAGAAGAAGAAAAGGTTTTTTTCAAAGACCCTCTGGGCGAAAATCCGGTGCTGGCGGAAATTAAATACACACAGACGACGACCATAACCGAAAACAAAATTCTCGCGCCCGAAATCAAGGAAATCAGCCAGGCGGATTTTTCCAATTTTTCTGAAAATGAAAATCTTCCGGCAGTCGAAAATCTTCCGGTAAATGAAACCGTCAAAACGGAGACTGCGGCGACGGCAGCGGATTCCTCAACAAACAAGCAGGATTGGTTATAATCTGAATTAATGAGTTCCGAAGCTGAAAATCCCGAAGAAAAACAATTAGGCGCGCAAATGTCTTTTCTCGAACATATAGACGAATTGCGCCGTCGCCTTATCCGCTCGGTTTTGTTTATCGCCGCGGCTTTTATTTTTTGCTGGTATTTTTCCGATAGAATTTATAATTTTCTCGCCGTTCCCGTTCTGGCAGCCGTCCGGCAAGCCCAGCAGAGGGAAATTCCGGTCGAAGGAATAAACGGCGACGAAAAGCTTTTGACGCTTTCGACCGTGAATGAAGGCGATACGGGGCGATACGTTTTTGATAAGTCGACGAGGCTCGGTCTCAGCTTCGTGTCGCCCGGAACGAGCGTTCTGGCAAAAGTTTCCAAAGATAAAGACGGAAAGCTCACATTATTTACCGACGAGCCGATATTTACCAGCAACGCCGTTATTCCGAAAGGCATAAAGCTGCCGGTTGACATCAGCTCGCCGGCTCCGGAAGAGCCGACCGCGGAAGAAAGATTAATGGTGACGACCGTGCAGGAATCTTTCACGCTCTACGTGACGGTTTCGCTTTATGCGGCGATTGCGCTCTCCGTGCCGTTTTTGCTGTTGCAGATTTGGGGATTTATCTCGCCCGCGCTTTATCGTCACGAGCGCGGTTACGTGACGCCGTTTATCGGGCTTTCGACGATTTCATTTGTGCTCGGCGCGGCTTTCGCTTATTATATTTTGTTTCCGCCGGCGGTCAAATATCTGCTCGGACTCGGCGAAGATTTTCGCCTGATGCTGCGCGCGACCGATTATTTCGATTTTATAACGCTGATTATGCTGGCGATGGGAATTATTTTCCAGATGCCCGCGATAACTTACGTTTTGTCGCGCATCGGTTTGGTTTCGGCGGGTTTTTTAATTAAAAGCTGGCGTCTGGCGATTGTCATAATCTTAATCGTCGCCGCTGTGGTCTCGCCGACGGGCGACGTTCCGAATCTGATGCTGTTTGCCACGCCGATGATGGTTTTGTATCTCATATCGATTTTTATCGCCTGGTTTTTCGGCAGAAAACGCCAGCCCGAAAAAATTTAAGTGATAAAAACATTGAGGTTTCAGGCAACCGATTCCGCGTTTCGCATCATCTTGAACTATTGAATATTACCATCTAAAATCTATCTAGTGTTCATTCATTGAAAAAGCGGGAAAATTAAGTTTTGTTGTCAGAATTAGAAGGAGTTTACCGTAATGCCTAAGAGTTTAATTCGTAATTTAGCATTAGCCGGATTCGTTTTAGCTTCGGGAGTTTCCGCCGTTTTCGCGCAGGAAAAGAAGCCGACGCCGAGCCAGAATCCGTCCGAAAAACCCAGAAACGTGAAGAAAGAAGCTGCCAGAGTTTACAGAGACTGGATCAACAAGGACGTTCCGTATATCATCACCAAAGACGAAAGAAAGGCGTTCAACACGCTGACGACCGACGAAGAGCGCGAAAATTTTATCGAAAACTTCTGGCGTCGCCGCGACCCGAATCCCGATACGGAAGAAAACGAATATCGCGAAGAGTATTACGAGCGCATCGCTTACGCCAACGAGCATTTTTCGTCGGGCATTCCGGGCTGGAAAACCGACCGCGGACGCATCTACATTTCATTCGGTAAACCCGATTCAATCGAATCGCATCCGTCCGGCGGCTCTTACGACCGTCCGAGTTACGAAGGCGGCGGCAATACCTCGACCTACCCGTTTGAAGTTTGGTTTTATCGTCATCTGGATACCGTCGGTGACGGAATCGAAATCGAATTCGTCGACCCGAGCGGAACGGGCGAATATCGCATCGCCCGGTCGCCGTATGAAAAAGACGCTTTAGCGATGGTTCCGGGCGCAGGTCTGACGACCGCCGAAGAATTGGGAATAGGCGACAAATCGCAGCGCGGATTAAACGGACAGGGAAATTTTCAGCGCGAACAGGATAATCCGTTCCGGCGTATGGAAATCATCGCCAACCTGCAGCGCCCGCCGCAGGTTAAATTCAGCGATTTGCAGGCTAATCTGGAATCGCCGGTGATTGACAACAATCCGCTCGATTTCGATTTGCGCGTAGATTTCTTTCGCCAATCGGATGACCGCGTCGTGACCGCGTTTACGATTCAAACCGATAATAAAGAGCTTGTTTTCGAACAAATCGGCGGTCTGGAAACGGCGCGAATGAATATTTTCGGACGCATCACGGCGGTCGCCGGAAAGCGCTCGGGCATTTTCGAAGATTCGGTTACGACCAACGCTTCGCCCGTCGAGCTTGCCGAAGCGAAAGAGCGCAAATCCATCTATCAGAAAGCAATCGCGCTGACGCCGGGAACATATAAAGTCGACGTCGTCGTCCGCGATGTTTCTTCGGGCAACCGCGGCATTCGCACGCTCGGCTTTACCGTGCCGAAATACGAAGCTGACAAGCTCTCGGCTTCGAGCCTGATTCTGGCTTCGAAGCTTTATTCGACGACCGAAAAAGACATCGGCGCGATGTTTGTCGTCGGAAACGCGAAGGTCGTTCCGAATCTGACGGGCGTTTACAAACGCGGTCAGGAAGTCGGCATCTATATGCAGATTTACAACGCCGGAATCGACCAGACGACGCTGCGACCGTCGGTCGACGTCGATTACATTCTGCTGAAAGACGGCAAAGAAGTTCTGCGGCAGAAAGAAGATTGGCAGGGCTTGAGCGATTCGGGACAGCGCCTGACGATTGCGCGCCTGCTGCCGACGACGGTGCTGCCGCTCGGCGAATACGAAATCAAAATTTCGATTCGCGACCGCGTCAACGACAAAAATAAAGTCGAAGGCACGAGCGCGAAATTCACGATAATTCAATAATTACGCTTTGAAAAAAGCTTTGAGCCGACGCTTTTCGAAAGGCGTCGGCTTTTTTAATTATGGAAACCGAAAGATTAGTTTTGCGGCGCTACGCCGAAAGCGACAAAACGGATTTTATCGCCCTTTTTACCGATGAGGCGGTAATGAAATATGTCGGCGACGGCGTGTTGACGACGGAGCAAGCCGAAGCCTTCTGGCAGAAGCTTTTTGAAAATCTCTACCCGCAAAATTTCAACATCTGGGCGATTTTCGCCAAAGAAAATTTCGCTTACGTCGGACACGCCGGAATTTACCCGCGCCCGACGCGCAGAGAAGATTGGGAATTCGTTTATTTTCTAAACCGAAAAGCCTGGGGCAAAGGCTACGCGACGGAAACCGCGCGGCGCATAATCACCTTTGCGTTCGAAGAATTGAATTTACCGGAAGTTTTCGCCACCGTCGACGACGAGCATTCGGCTTCGATTCACGTTCTCGAAAAAGCCGGAATGAGTTTTAAAAACTACGAATACGATGAAAAAGGCAGATTTTCGGTTTACTCAAGTCAGAACCGCCTGCGGTAGCGGGCGGTTGAATTTTAGCGAAAGACTCGTGCGCATTTAAGTTTCGACTTTCAACACTTAAACCGCCCGCTACCGCAGACGGTTCTGACAGAAATTATCAAACCAAAGCTGGAAAACCAGCAGCGTCCAAAGCTGTTTGTGGTGCGAAGCCGCGCCGGTTTCGTGTTCTTTGATGAGTTTCTGCACGTAATCGGCGTCGAATAAACCTTGATTTTTCAACCTTGCGGGCGCGAGCAAATCGTTCAGCAGCGGATTCAGACGACCTTTGAGCCATTCGGCAATCGGAATCCCGAAACCTTTTTTCGGACGCCGCAAAATCGTTTTCGGCAGTAAATCTTCGACCGCTTTTTTCAGAATATATTTGCCTTTGCTGCCTTTGAGCTTGTATTCGAGCGGCAGGCTCGCCGCATATTCGGCGACGCGCGGGTCGAGAAACGGCGCGCGAACTTCCAAGGAAACTGCCATCGAAGCGCGGTCAACCTTCGTCAAAATATCTTCCGCCATATAAAAATTCATATCGAGAAACTGCATCCGCTCGATTTCGTCCGCCGCGTCCGTTATTTTTAATAAATCCTTCGCGCCCTTGTAAATATCGCCCGAAGTCGTCGCCAGCAAATCTTTCGCCAGCAAATCTTCTTGCGCGTCAATCGAAAACGAGCCGAACCACGAATGATGCCGCGTCACCGCGTCGTATTTCGAAGCCGCGACGAAGCGTTTCGCCTTGTAATCAAACGAAAGATTTTTTGTCGAAACGGGCAGATTATTGACAATCGGCTCAATCAAGCCCGCGCGCAAAAAACGCGGAACCCGGTCGTAAACACGCGCCATTTTATGCCCGAAATACATCGGATAACCGGCAAAAATCTCGTCGCCGCCGTCGCCGCCGAGCGCGACCGTGACATATTTTCGAACAAAACGGGAAAGCAGAAAAGTCGGAATCAGCGAGCCGTCCGACATCGGCTCGTCAAGCCAGCCGCCGATTTCCGAAATCAAATCAGCCGCTTTTTCGACGCTCAACTTTTCTTCGTAATGTTCGG
>DASVWG010000215.1:0-4620 GCA_036389695.1 Pyrinomonadaceae bacterium | reverse complement strand
AGGACGTGGCTATTTTTTCCGGCAACACTCTATTAGGACACTACCCGCAAAAAAACTTATTTGATAGGTTTTGCCTTTGTGATGTTACTAAACATTTGTCTGACGATTTTTTTAATAAAAAATGTTTGGGCACAAACTTCTAACGAAAATCTAAAAAATCAGCTCTCTTTCAATTGCTGGCATTGTAGTCTTACCTGTAGGAACAATACAGGTTGGCACGCCTGTTTGCCAACTTTTTAACGACTCAAGCGGAACGCATTGTGCCGCTATCGTAAAAGACGCGCAAAACGCGCAGCTCGGTCGTTGGGCGTGGGATGTTTTTCTGCTTAATGAGCCTTAATCGAACAAAGATTTTTTGTCTTTTCAAAAGAACGCTGAATTGCCCGGCGTTCTTTTATTTTTGCCCTGAAAAATCGTAGAATCGGCGCTAGCGCATGAAAACTCTTCCCGAAGAAATCGAGGCTTATCGCGACCGGAAATGGCGGCGCGACGAGGCTTTAAAAGTCGAAACCGCGCCGGAAGTCGAGCAGATGATTGAGGATTTGGGCTTTTGTCTGACCCTAACGGATTCGCGGACGAATCTGCCTTCGGTTTACATCGCCGTCTGCGGCAGGCGCGACGCGCACACGCCGCGCAACGTCCAGAAGGATTACGAATGCAGTCTCGCGTGGACGCTCAAGGACGAAGTGATGCGGCGCGGGAAAATGTATTACGCCAAGCTCTCGAAAGGTCGCTCGATGTTCGTCGCGCCGCGTCTCGTGCCGTTTTTCAACGCGATTTACGGCATCCCGCGCGCGAAAGAAAAGGAAGTTTTATCGACGGAAGCGCAAAAGATTTTGAAGGTTCTGCGCAAAGAATGGGAAATGGCGACGGCGGATTTGCGCTCGGATGCGAAAATTGACGACCGGAAAGCGGTGACGAAAGCGATTGACGAATTGCAGAAAGCGATGAAGGTCATTCCGCAGGAAGTTCTTTACGCGCCGAAATTTACGTATATCTGGACGCTGGCTGAAGCGCGTTTTCCGAAAGAGCTGGCGAAAAAAATCGACCGCGAGATGGCTATAAAAGAAATCGACCGCGCATATCTCGCAATGCACGGGATGACCTTGCGCGGCGATTTTGCCAGAGCCTTCGGTCTGAATCGCAAAGAAGCCGGCAGAGCCAATCATCGTCTGGTTTACGAAGGCTTCGCCGAAAGACTGGAAACGGGCGTTTATCGTTTGAGGAAATTTTAGTCAGAACCGCCTGCGGTAGCGGGCGGTTTAACGCAACCGACTCAAAATTTAAAAATAAATTCAAACGTTACAAACGCTAATCTTCAACCGCCCGCTACCGCAGGCGGTTCTGACTTACTTCGGCGCGGTTTGCAAATTTATTTCGATTTGCGCGCCCGCGCGTTTGACGCCGAGTTTTTTGACTTCGATTTTTTTACCGCGCAGAGGCATCGGGGAAAGCTTGCGTCCGTCGAGCGTTTCGATAACGTCGTCCGTTTTTAAGCCGGAGCGTTCCGCCGCGCTGTTCTGGCTGACTTTTTTCACTTTCCATGTGCCGTTTTCAGCGACGACCTCGACGCCGAGCGGCGAGAGAAGCTCCTCGACCGAGAAAGATTTTTCGCTGTTGAAATCCTTCGGCGGCGCGACATTTGTATTTGTATTCGCATTTATTCCTTTCGGCGTGCGAACCTCAGTCGGGCTCCACGATTCGACTTTTGAGCCGTCGAAATTTTCTTTCGGCGCTTCGTCGCGAGCTGTGTTTTTGCGTTTTTCAGGTAACTTGACCGCGGTAAAAGTCGGATTGACTTTTTCGTCTTTTCTGTTTTGAGCGCTTGAATCCGCGCTGAGAACCGCGCCCGGTTCATTATCAACGCTTGTGTTTGCAGCAATAAAATTACCGGGCGGATTTTGCGGCGGCGCAAAATTCGACTGCGCCGTCGTTTCGGGCAGCGAGCTGACTCGATTGCGGTCGCCGGACAAATCCATGTTCAGCACCACGAAAGTCGAAACGACGATGGACGCGAACGCCGGCAGAGCATAGGCAAAGCGTCTTTTATAATTCGCCCGGTAGGCTTTCGGGTTCGCTCCGGCGATGCGCGCTTTCAGGCGAAACTCGAAATCTTTCGGCGCTTCGACCTGTCTGAGGCTGGCGAGCATTTTCTGGACTTTTTCGTCCGCTTCACTCAAATTTTCTAATTCTTTTTTCATGTCGGTTTAAAAATAATGTTTTAATTTTTCTTTTAATAAACCCCTCGCGCGCGAGATGCGCGATTTGGTCGTCCCCAGACCGAGATTTAAAATTTCCGCCACTTCCTCGTAAGATTTTCCCTCGATGTCGCGCAAAACAATCGGCAGACGATATTTTTCCGGCATCGCCGCAATCGCCCGCGCAATCACCTGTTTCTGCTCGTCTTCCAAAAGATTCGCGTCCGGCAGAGGATTTTCGTCCGCCACGTCAAACTGCGTCGTCTCGTCGCCTTCGGGCTGAAAAAGTCCGGTCAACGATAGCAGCTTGCGGCGTTTTCGGCGGCGCATTTCCGAAATCGCCAGATTCGTGGCGATGCGGTAGAGATACGTCGAAAAAGCGTAGCCCGTGTGATAACGCTCGGCGGCGAAATAAACGCGGACGAAAGTTTCCTGCGCCAAATCGACCGCTTCCTCGTAATCGTTTAAAAGCCGATACAGGTAATTGGTAATCGGGTTGCGATAGCGGCTGACGATTTCGGCAAAAGCCGTCTCGTCGCCCTGCTTGGTCGCTTCAATGAGCGCGTGGTCGGATAAAAGTTCAAATGACACGGCGGCTTGCCAAACCTCCGCACACAGATTTTGAACAGTTTCTCCATCCATCACAACAACAAACTAAAGCCTTTTCTAATATAAGAATTGGTAAAGATAAAAGCCGCCAACGTTTTTTAACACGCCGCGCGGCTTGAAAAGTTCCTGAAGTTTTCCGGTTTTGAAAATTTTTTAAGTTTTCATTCACTATTGTTTAATTAGACGGTCGAACGGTTAGAACTAAAACAATCAGTTCGTTGGTTTTTGACGCGTTCATCGTGCCGATAATGGTCGGCGTATTTTCCGACAGATTCAGACGATTGATTTTAAGTCCCGTGTCGTCGTAGCTGACGGCTTGCCCCATCTGAATCGGGAATTTGGTTCCGAATTGGAAAGTGCCGAGCTGAATTAAATTCTGCCCGCCGCCGTCATTGACTCTTTTCACGCCGAAGAGCGACCAATTCTGAAACGTCGGCGTCGAGGAACTGGTTGTTTCCTGAATGATGCCGCGACTTTCGATGTTTCCGCCGTTTTCGACGCGGTTCAGATAAGTAGCCGTCAGGCGATAATCCGAAAAAGGAAACGTCGTTTTTAATTTCTTCACGACATTTCCGAGCGACGCCGGCAATTGATTGTTATCGCTCGCGTTCGACGCGACCAGAACCTGCAAAACTACTTCGTAACTCGGCTCGGCTAGTTTAACATCTTTGGTTTCCTGCGCGAAACTTTGCGCGGCGAAACAAAGACAGATTGCTAAAATTAAAAAAACACTGAATTTTTTCGGCTTGTTCATGGATTCTCCTGTAAAAAATGGTTTGCTAAGCTGGCGGCTTTACAAACCATTTCACACACAAGCCGGGATAAAGTTTCAAAAATTATCCGATTTGAAAAATGTCTTCTTCGATTTTCTGCCCGTAGGTGACGGTCGAAACGACCGATTCCTCGATTTGCTTATCGCCGGCGGAGAGCGTCGTGCGATACGGCACGAGCGTGCCCTGCGCGTAGCGGTAATCGTAAAAGCGGCGCGCGTATTTGACGGCGTCCTCGGTGTATTCGAGCGCCATCACGCGCAGGGTTTTCGTGCTGATAAAAAATCGCGTCTGGCGATTTTGCTTGTCGGTGACGTCCAGTATGTAATACTCGACGTTCATATATTTTTCGCGCCCGCTCAGCGCGACGGTCGAGCCGTTTTCCTTGTAACGCAAAAGCGCTTCAAGCCCGCGCCAGAGCTGATTCTGAAAAGCGCTGACCGCTTCGTCCTTCGGCGTAAAAACGGTTTCGTTAAAAAGTCCGACGAGCGTGCCGCCGTTATAAATCAGCGAATAGCGCGAGCCGGAAATTTCCTGGTCGACGCGGATGCGCTCTTTTTCCAGATTTTCGCCGCGCAAGATGCGTTTCGTATAAGGAATCTGTTCGGACTTTCCGTCCGTATTGGTCATCACGGTTTTGCCGACTTCGATGGTGGTGCGGCGAATCTGCTGTAATTGTTGTCGCCCGATTAATCCGCCGTAAATCAAAATCGTCGATTCGGCGACCTGGTCGGCGGTCGTCAGCTTGCTGAAATCAACGGCTTGCGCCGGCTTTATTTTTTCTACCTTTTTAGGCTTTTCCTGCGTTTTTTCGTCCTGCGCGGCGGCAAATAAAACGCTCGCCAGACATAACGAAACCAGCAAACCGAAGGTCTTAAAGTGTGAAAACACTAATTGAAATCTCCTTAGAACTTTAGAACTTTTGAAATTTGACACTCGCGGATTTTAGCACAAACCGAAAATTTCGGCACACCGCGTCATTTGAAACTATCTGAATTGATGAAAATTCGCGCCTTTGAGATGCTTCAAAGAAAATACTTGTC
>DASVWG010000214.1:0-5270 GCA_036389695.1 Pyrinomonadaceae bacterium | reverse complement strand
CCGAAAAAATTCCCGCCGCGCCACGCCTGTTTCAGATTAATCAATCGCGAACGTTCCGAATTACCGGACGAAATTGCAATTTCACAGACCAATCTCGGCAGTTGGCAGAATATCCGAACAGCCTCATAGAATTCCGGCTTTTTTAAGATTATTCTTACTTTCGATATGTGACGGATTAGTCAAACAGCAATCCAGTCAAGATGTTGAGCAGACTCCAAACGTTTCTAACTTTATGAAAATTTAGGGAATTATATATTTGACAAACCCGGTGCTCACAATTCGTTTGAAAAATTTCGCGCGAATTTTATTCCGTCAGCAAGGGCAAATAAAAATTGAGACGCTCAAACACTGCATTAAAGGTGCCGGAGTAGATTTTTGCTTCGTTGTGCCTTGCCCTCTGTCCGGATTTCTACTATTTTTTTTTGACCGCTTAACTGTTCTGACAGCCGTTCGCATATTTGTTCTTGTTTCATTAAAGGTTACGGGTATGATTGTCCATCAAAGCGACAACACGTTATACGGAAGTTATCACAGGTCAAAAGATTAAATAATGAGAGAAATGTATTCCAGGAAATCAGAAAAGAAATCGAAGGAGTAATTATGTTGAAAAAGTTAATATTTTTATTTGTTTTAATCGTGATTGGAAGTTTGTTTTTCGCAAACGAAGCTGCGGCTCAAGACAAAGAAACCGAATCGGCTAAAATTCCGCTTAACAACTATTTGCAGGGACAGACCACCGGCAATCCCGAATTTATCCGCAAAGCATTTTACACAGATGCGCGGATTATGTCTTTTCGTGACGGGAAATTGACGAATTTGAGCGTCGAAGAATTCGCTAAATTCTTCAACGGTAAACAGGCGAAAGATGAAGCGGAGCGCAAACGCACAATCGAAAGCGTTGAGGTTTCGGGAACTGCGGCAATCGCAAAAATCGTTCTTGATTACCCGACGATAAAATTTACCGATTATATGACGTTGCTGAAAATTGACGGCGAATGGAAAATCGTCAACAAAGCATTTTTTGCCGAGCCTCGCAATAACACGACCGGAAAATCGAATTTCAAGTCAGCCGACGAGGAAAAACAAGCCGTCGAGACGACGCTTAAAACTTTTTTGCGGGCGACCAAAACCGGAGATTCCGAGCTTCTGAAACAAACTCTTCAGCCGGAAGGAAATCAAAAGTATGTTGAAAACAATAAATATTCGTCGAAAACTTATCCCGAATTCTTAATCAAATTTGCGGAAGTAAGAAAAGGCAAGCCCGCTGCTGACGACGCCGACCGCAAACGCGCGATTGAAAGCATTGAAGTTTCGGGAAATGCGGCGGTTGCGAAAATAACAGCAGATTACCCGGACGTAAAATATTTTGAGTATTTGGCGTTGCTCAAAATTGGCGACGAGTGGAAAATCGTCAATAATGTTTTTTACGGCGAACCGAAACCACCGAAGCAAAAATAGTGAAATTTAAGTCATTATGCGGAGATTTTTAAGGAATAAATATACTTGAATCAGACAAAACGGGAGAAAATTAAATAAACCGGTACAGGCAGAAACGCTGGTAGTCATGGAGCGTGTTTCAACATTAATTATTGGACACCTGAATTTCAAGCAGCATATCGAATTATTCATCTCGGACACGCTCCATGACTACCAGCGTTTCTGCCTTTTATTGAATCGCAACTGAGTCAAATATATTTATGGCATTTTTAATTATGAAAAATACATACCCAAAATGGTTTTTGCTTTCTTTTTTGAGCGTTTTTTTATTTGTTTCGTCAATTTCAGCTCAAACGGCTGATAAAATTGACGATTTCGTTAAATCGGAAATGCAAAAACAGCATATTCCGGGCGTTTCGCTGGCAATTATTAAAAACGGGAAGATTGCTAAAGTTAAAGGCTATGGTCTGGCTAATGTCGAAACAAATGTTCCCGTCACGACTGAAACGGTTTTTAAAATCGGTTCCATCAGCAAGCCGATTATCGCTATGGGAATTATGCTTCTGGTTGAAGAAGGCAAAATTTCGCTTGATGATAAAGTCAGTAAATATTTGGAAGGAACGCCCGAAAGCTGGAAGGACATTACGATTCGGAATTTGCTCTCGCACACTTCGGGAATCATCCGCGAAGCTCCCGGCTTTAATCCTTTCAAAATCCAGCCTGATATTGATGTCATAAAGACCGCTTATCCGCTGCCTCTGAATTTTACGCCCGGTGAAAAATACGAATACTGCAATGTGGGTTATTTTTCGCTCGCGGAAATTATCCGTCAGGTTTCCGGCAAATCGTGGAGCGAGTTTTTAACCGAACGCATCTTTAAACCGCTTGGAATGAGCTCGACCCGCACCACCACATTCGACGATATTGTGCCGCATCGCGCCAACGCTTATTCGTTTACCGGCAATAAGTTGAAGAACGCCGAAGTTTACACAGCCGTTCGCCCGAGCGGCGCGTTTCTTTCGACGATTCTGGATTTGGCAAAGCTGGAAGCCGCGTTGAATGGAACGAGTTTTTTAAAGCCTGAAAGCCGCAAATTAATGTGGACACCGTTTAAATTCAACGACGGCAAAAATTCAATTTATGGTTTAGGTTGGAGAATTGACGAAGTAAACGGCAGAAAACGTATCGGTCACGGCGGAACTCTTAACGGCTTTAAGTCGCATTTTGCCCGTTTCGTTGATGATGGGGTAACGGTAATTGTCCTGACAAATCTGGAGCAGGTCGATAGTTCTGAGTTTTCAAGCAAAATAGCCGGTTTATACATTCCGTCACGGGCGGCAAAATCTCCCAAAATGTAAAATAAAGCAGGATTTGCTCCGCCCGTCTGAATCAGAAAAAGTAAATGAAAATTCGCCCGGAGAAATTGCTGACCGAGATTAAATTTAGAATGAGCGGCGACTTGCCTTCTTTTTGGTGGATGCAGGCTGGCTGCTGGTCGGCTTACTGTCTGGTTCTATATATCACGATTCTGCCTTTTGTGGCGCAGGAAGGCGGGCATCTGAATATATTAATATTCAAAGTTTATAGCTCGATTATCGGCTTTCTCCTGAGCAGTGTTTTGAGGTTATTTTACCGGCGCATTTACGCGGGCGGCGGTCAGACATTATTATTACAACCCGTCCTGGCGGCATTGCTCGGTTCGCTGGTTTTCGGATGCGTCTGGGGAGCGGCTGAAAAGTTTTACTGGTGGATGTCAAGACCCGAATTCGATTACTCGCACGCGATAGCCTCATATCCGCGACTTGCGCTTGTTTACGCGATTACTTTGTTCGCGTGGAGCGCGTTATACTTCGGCATCAAATACTGGTCGAATTTACGCACGCAGGAAGAACAAACGCTGCGCGCTCAACTGGAAATGCTGCGCTATCAGCTTAATCCGCATTTTTTATTTAATTCGCTGAACTCCATTCGCGGGCTGGTCGGCGAAGACCCGCGCCGAGCCGAGCGAATGATTGTCGAGCTTTCCGAGTTTTTGCGCTATTCCCTGCTCCGCGATAAAGAATGTGAAGCATCCTTGGCAGATGAAATCGAAGCTGTGCGTAATTACCTGGCAATCGAGAAAATTAGATTTGAAGACAAGCTCGTCGTTGATTACTCGGTCGAACCGCTCGTCGGACATTTTCGACTGCCGAGTTTTCTGCTCAACTCGCTGGTTGAAAACGCGGTCAAGTATGGAATGCAAACCACCGTCTTACCGCTCCGCATCAAACTCACTGTTAATCGGGAAAACAAAGTTTTGTGCGTCACCGTCTCGAACACCGGCTCGTGGGTTCGAGCAGCAAACGCCCGTCAGCCGTTTAATGCTCGCGGCGCCGGAGTCGGTCTGGAAAATGTCCGGCAGCGCCTTGCTTCCAGGTTTCCGAATAAGCACGTTTTTGATGTTTACGAAGCGGACGGATGGGTTCACGCGGCGATTAAAATCGCCGTTGATTAAAACCAACGAGATGAAAAATCAGTGGAGAACAATTATTGTTGATGATGAACGGCTGGCTCGTCTTCAATTACGCGATCTGCTTTCTCATTTCGAGATTATCAAAGTCATTGCCGAAGCTGACAGTGTTCCGAGTGCCGTTAAAATTGTCAACGATTTGCAGCCGGAGCTAATTTTTCTCGACATTCAAATGCCGGGCGAGTCCGGTTTCGACTTGCTGCAACAAATCAACTTGCTGCCGAAAATCGTTTTTGTGACAGCTTTCGACCAATATGCAATCCGCGCGTTTGAGGTGAACGCGCTCGATTACCTGCTGAAACCAATCAACCCGCAGCGTCTGGCGCAAGCCGTCGCGCGATTGAGCGGAGATTCGCAGGAATCCGCTGAAACGAGCCAGCCTTTGGAGTATGACGACTATCTCTTTATCGCCATCGGAAATCAAGCGGATTTTATTAAAGTCAGCTCCATCGTCTGCATTCGCGCAGATGGCGTCTATTCGGAAGTATTAATCGCCGATGGAAGAAAGTTAGTGCTGCATAAATCATTGAAAAAATGGCTCAAACAGCTTCCCGCGAAGCACTTCGCGCAAGTACATCGTTCGACCGTTATCAATCTTGAAAATGTTGAGCGCGTTGAACAATGGTTCAATTATTCATATCGAGTGTATTTACGAAATATCAAAGAGCCGTTGGTAATGTCGCGCCGCTTTGTCGCTCAACTAAAAAATAATCGATCATAATTAACGCCCGGCAAGGGCTGCTATACAAGCCAACGCGCTTCCACTTATGCGCATTCACTGACAACTTATGCGCGAATTCACAAAACAACATTGACTTATTTATAGACAACTTTTAGGATGTTTTATGCGTCCATGCAAGAGTTATGCACTAAACGATGCATAGTTTTTAGTTTTATGCAGAAAGAGCAAAGACAAACGACGATTTTAAAATTAATCAGCGCGCGGCAGATTGGCAGACAGGAAGAGCTGGCGGAGCTTTTGGAAAAAAAGGGATTTTCCGTGACTCAATCGAGCGTTTCGCGTGATTTGCTTGATTTGGGAATCATCAAAGTTCACGGGCAATATACTTTGCCGAGAAAGCCGCGTAACGCTGTTGCTTTCGGACTGCTGAGTCTGGATACGGCGGGCGACTATCTGATTGTGGCGAAGTGCGAGCCGGGGTTGGCTTCGGCGGTGGCGGTGCGCATTGACGATGCGGGTATCGACGAGATTGTCGGCACGATTGCCGGCGATGACACAATTTTTATTGCCGTTAAAAATAAAGACGAGCAAAAAGGCGCGATTAAACGGATTTGGGAAATATTTGAAAAATGATTTTTGATT
>DASVWG010000213.1:0-14152 GCA_036389695.1 Pyrinomonadaceae bacterium | reverse complement strand
CGCCGCGAGAAACTTGACGGCGACTTTGCGTTCGAGCCGCGTGTCCTGCGCCAGATAAACTTCGCCCATTCCGCCCGCGCCGATCGGCTTGATGATTCTGTAATGCCCCAGATTTTCGCCCGCGATAAATTTTTCTTTCTGGCTGAGAATGATTTCGGCGACTTCGGCGACCGCCGGACGCTCCATAAAGCTCATCGAAGATTCGCTAAATGAAAGCAGGGACTCGACTTCGCGGCGCAATTCGTCGTCGCCGTTACAGTTTTCGTCGAGAAACGAAGCCCGCACGTCCGGCGGATAATTCAGCGCGGATTCGTATAACTCTTTTATTTTCTGCCATCTCTCGACGTTCATTTTTTGATTGCGAAAATTGCTTTACAATGCGAAGTTATTTCACCGAACAGTAGGCGCATTTTTAAGATTTGCGGGCGACCGGTTCTGACCCGTTTCAGGATTTGTCGGCATTATAGCATTGGTTTGGAAATTTTTAGCCAGAAAGTTTGAGTCGCGCATCAAAGTTTCAGCGGTAATTTTCAGGCGCGTGAAACCTTTGCGATTTCGCGCGCGTAAATATGTCATAAACTTGTCGTTACGGCTGCCCGACTGTTAAAATGGCAGCATCGCATTCGTTCTAAAAAGGAGTAAAAATTTATGAAGCGTAAAAGTATTCTGTTTGTTTTGGCGCTCGTTCTGTTTGTCAGCCTGGCAAACGTCGGAAGCGCGGGCGATTTCGCCATCGGAACGGTTTTGGAAGATTTTAAATTAACCGATATTAACGGAACGGAGCAGTCTTTCAGCAAATTGAAAGGCGAAAAGGGCACGATTCTGGTTTTTCTTTCGGCGCAATGCCCGGTCGTTAAAGGCTACAACGCGCGCATCGCCGCTTTTGCCAAAAGCTACAAGGCGAAAGGCATCAACGTCGTCGGCATCAATTCGAACGCGACCGAATCGCTCGAATGGGTGAAATCGCACGCCACGGAAAATTACGATTTTACGGTGCTGATTGATAAAGGAAACGTGCTCGCCGACAAATTGGGCGCAAACGTGACGCCGGAAATTTATTTCTTTGACGAGAACAACAAGCTTCTCTACAAAGGCGCGATCGACAACGACCGTTCGGGCGGCAACGTGACGAGCAATTATCTGCAGGACGCGGTCGAGGCGAAAATGGCTGGCAAGCCGATTGCGAAAACTTCGACCAACGCCGTCGGCTGCTCGATTAAACGCCTTGAGAAAAACTAAAAGGGTATGAAAAATTCCGTCTGGGCGAAAGCGAAAATCGTATTTCTTTTCGGCGGGCTGATTTTCGTTTTCGCCCAGATTTTTTCTGTTGAGAATCAAGCCCAAACGCGCCGCAAAACTGCTTCACGCGTCGCAAAAAAGAAAACTCCGCCGAAGAAACGCATTGTCGCTCAACCGAATCTGCCGAAAGTCACGCAGATTGACGCGGTCGGGCTGAAAAATCTTTTAAAACGCGAGGGCGAAAACGCCAAGCCTCTGCTGATTAATTTCTGGGCGACGTGGTGCGACCCGTGCCGCGAAGAATTTCCCGAACTCGTGAAACTCAACGATGATTACAAAGGAAAAATCGATTTTATAACGATTTCCATGGATTATCTTTCGGAAATCAACGGCGACGTACCGAAATTTCTGGCGCGGATGAAAGCCGAAATGCCCGCTTATCTGTTGAAAACCGCCGACGAAAGCGAAGCCGTGACGCTGGTTTCAAAAGACTGGCAGGGCGCGCTGCCGTTCACGATTTTGTATGACGCGAGCGGCAATCAAGCTTACATCCGGCAGGGAAAAATCAAGCTTGAAACGGTGCGCGCCGAGATTGATAAAACTTTAAATCCGCCCCAGCCAAAGAATGCTTTTGAAAGGGGCAAACTGGACGCCAAAAAAGATTTAGCCGCAGGAAAAATAATTTTAAAAACTAATTATTCCACGCGGCGTTCAGTAGCAATTACCGGAGGCTACGGAATAAAGTTGGAGATGGCTTCCCTTAATATGATAAATGTAATCGAATATATAAAAGGATACAATTCAATCTCCGAAGCGGAAATACTGAAAAAATTTGGAGAAGATGTTTTGAAAAAAATTCAAAGTCTCACGCCGCTAAACTATCCGCCCGACGTCACCGAGCTTACGCTTATCTTGCCCAATCGGAAAACGAATTAATTACCGAAAACTTAATATAATTTTAATAGTTTTTCTGTCAAATTCGTGATACAATGTTTCACTCCTGCAATACAAATCCAAACTTGAAAGGGTGAAAAATTATGTTTCGTAAAATCGAAGATTTCCAGAAAGCTTGGGGCTATGAAGCCGAATCAACCATCAAACTTTTTAACCATTTAACCGACGAATCGCTGAATCAGAAAGTGACCGAAGACGGGCGCTCGATTGGTTTTCTGGCGTGGCATCTCGTGACGACGCTCGGCGAAATGCTCGGTCACGCCGGTTTGAAAATCGACGTGCCGAGTTACGAAACCGCCGCACCTGAGACGGTTTCGGAAATCATTTCCGCCTTTGAAACGGGCGCGAAATCCGTCGGCGAAGAAGTCGCGAAAAACTGGACGGACGAGACTTTGATGCAGGAAGACAATCTCTACGGCGAAACGTGGCGGCGCGGCGAGACGCTCGGCTATCTGCTGGTTCACCAGACGCATCATCGCGGGCAGATAACCGTCCTGATGCGGCAGGCGGGCTTGCCGGTGGCGGGCGTTTACGGTCCGGCGAAAGAAGAATGGCAGGCGCTTGGGATGCCCGCGATGGCTTGAGTTTTATCGGAAATCCGTGTCAGTAGCCCGCGCGTGAGCAAGGGCTTCATCTGAAGCGAAAGCTTTTTAATCTAAAAGAAAGCCCTTCCTCACGGTCGGGCTGCTGACACGCTTTACAGCCCACACTTTTTATTTTTATTTAGCATCTCTTTTAAAAGAAAGGCGCTTAAGCTTCACGCTTCGCGTCTTTCTTTTTTGCTCTCGGATTCGACACGCAAAACTTAAAAAGTTAAAATATCTGTTTCATTTTCTACACCGTAAATAAACAGATGACCGAAACAAAAATCACGCCCGAAATCGTCGCCGAACACAACCTAACTGCCGAAGAATACGAGAAAATTCTGAAAATAATGGGACGCGAGCCGTCGCTGACCGAGCTCGGAATTTTTTCCGTGATGTGGTCTGAGCATTGCAGTTACAAATCCTCGCGCGTTCATCTGAAACGCCTTCCGACCGAGGGCGAGCGGGTTATCGTTCCGCCGGGCGAAAACGCGGGCGTCGTCGATATCGGCGACGATTGGTGCGTGGCTTTCAAGGTCGAATCGCACAATCACCCGTCGTTTATCGAGCCGTTTCAAGGCGCGGCAACCGGCGTCGGCGGAATTTTGCGCGACGTTTTCACGATGGGCGCGCGCCCGATTGCCGCGATGAATTCTTTGCGTTTCGGTCATTTGAGCAATAAAAAACACGGCAGCCGCAACAAATCAATTTTAAAAGGCGTCGTTGATGGAATCGCGCATTACGGAAACTGCTTCGGCGTTCCGACGGTCGGCGGCGAAGTCGTTTTCGACGAGGCGTATAATCTGAACCCGCTCGTCAACGCCTTCGCCTTGGGCATCGTGCGCAAAGACCAAATCTTTTTCGGCAAGGCTTCGGGCGTCGGCAATCCGGTTTTGTATGTCGGCGCGAAAACCGGACGCGACGGCATTCACGGCGCGACGATGGCGAGCGCCGAGTTTGACGACGAAGCGCTGGAAAAACGCCCGACCGTGCAGGTCGGCGACCCGTTTCTGGAAAAGCTTCTGCTCGAAGCGTGTCTGGAAGCGATGCGTTCGGGAGCGATTGAAGGCATTCAGGATATGGGCGCGGCTGGCTTAACGTCTTCTTCGGTCGAAATGGCGGCGCGTGCCGGAACGGGTTTGGAGCTTGATTTAACGCTCGTTCCGCAACGCGAAACGGGAATGACGGCGTATGAAATGATGCTGTCCGAATCGCAGGAACGAATGTTGATTGTCGCGCATAAAGGACGCGAAAAACAGATTGTCGAGATTTTCAATAAATGGGAATTGGACGCGGTCGTCGTCGGTCGCGTCGTCGAAGGAAATCGCCTGAAAGTTTTTCACAACGGAAATCTCGAAGCCGATTTGCCGGTTGACGCCGTGACGGACGAAGCGCCGAAATACGAAAGACCAATGAGTCCAAAGTCCAAAGTCCAAAGTCCAAAGTCGAAGACCGAAGACCGAAGACCGAAGACCGAAGACCAAAACGAAGCTTTAAAAATGCTTCTGGCTTCACCGAATATTTGTTCAAAGCACTGGGTTTACGAGCAGTATGACCATATGGTTCGCACCAATACGGCGGTTTTGCCGGGCGCGGACGCGGCGGTCGTGCGCGTGAAGGAAACGCGGCGCGCTATCGCGATGTGCCTTGACGGAAACGGAAAATTCGCGGCGATTAATCCGCGCGAAGGGGCGAAATTAATCGTCGCCGAAGCGGCGCGAAACGTGTCTTGCGTCGGCGCGCGCCCGATTGCCGTGACGAATTGCCTGAATTTCGCTTCGCCCGAAAGACCGGAAGTGATGTGGTCGTTTTCGGAAGTCGTGGACGGAATGAAAGAGGCTTGCGAAGCATTTGAAACGCCGATTGTTTCCGGCAACGTTTCTTTCTATAACGAAACCGAAGGGCGCGGAATTTTGCCGACGCCGACAATCGGAATGGTCGGACTCATCGAAGACGCGCGGAAAATCATCACACAGGGTTTTAAAAACGAGGGCGATTTGATTGCGCTTCTCGGCGAAACGAAAAATGATTTGGCGGCGAGCGAATACGAGCAGACGATTTTAGGTTTGACGACCGACGAGCTAATCGAAAACGGCGAAGTTCCCGCGCTCGATTTGGATTTGGAGCGGCGCGTGCAGGAAACTTGTCTGGGACTTGCCGACCGGTTTCTGATAAATTCGGCGCACGACTGCTCGGACGGCGGCTTGGCTGTGGCGCTTGCCGAAAGCTGTTTTTCGTCGTTGAATCGCGCGGCAACCGGCGCGGAAATTTATTTGAGAGACGAAAATCTCGACGCGGCGACGCATCTTTTCAGCGAATCGCCTTCGAGAATTATTATCAGTTTTCCGCTTGAAAAGCTGAATCAAGTCCAGGCGATTGCCGTAGATAACGACTGCCCGTTTCGACTCATCGGAGGCGTTACCGACGCGGATTTGAAAATCACCTTCAACGACGAAGAAGTCGTTTCCGCTTCGGTTTCAGAGCTTGAAACGGCGTGGAAAACTTCGCTCGAAAATCAACTCGAAACTTAGACTCGAAAAATATGAAAGCCGGTGTTTATCTTCACATTCCTTTTTGCCGCTCGCGCTGCTCTTACTGCGATTTCGCGACCGACGTTTTCAAAAACGCGGAAACCGTCGAGCGCTACGTTAATGCGCTGGTCAAAGAAATTTCAGATTTCAAATTCCAAATTCCAAAGACCGAAGACCGAAGACCGAAGACCGTCAACGCAGTTGACACAATCTATTTCGGCGGCGGGACGCCTTCGCTTTTATCGCCGCGACAGCTTGAAAAAATTCTCGATTCGATTTATAAAAGTTTCTCTGTCGAAAAAAACATCGAGCTGACGATGGAAATGAATCCGGCGACCGTGACGCTCGAAACCTTGAAAGAATACAAAAATTTAGGCGTCAATCGCGCCAGTTTCGGCGCGCAGACTTTTGACAATACCGAACTAAAAAGGCTCGGCAGACGGCATACGGCTGAGGACGTGCGGGAAACTATCGAGCTGCTGCGGCGGGCGAATTTTGAAAACGTCAGCTTTGATTTAATCGCCGGATTGCCGCGCCAGACGCTCGCCGATTGGGAAAGAAATCTGGACGAAGCGTTGAAGTTAAAGCCCGAGCATCTTTCGCTTTATCTGCTGGAAATTCACGAAGGCACGCCGCTCGCCGAGCAAATCAGAAGCCGCCGCCAGCCACAGCCGGACGAAGATTTGGCGGGCGAAATGTATGAATTGATGCTCGACAAAACGTTTGAAAAAGGCTACGCGCAATACGAGATTTCCAATTTTTCGCTGCCCGGTTTTGCTTCAAGGCACAATTCAAAATACTGGCTGTGCGAGCCGGTTTACGCTTTCGGCGTTTCGGCGCATTCGTTTGACGGCGAACGCTTTCGCTGGGCAAACGAGCGCGACACGAGCCGGTACGTTTCGCTGATTGAAAACAATCAAACGCCAATCGCGGAAAAAAACGAGCTTTCCGCCAAGCAGCTCTCCGCCGAATACGCTTTTCTCCGCTTGCGCCTGACGCGAGGCTTGCCGCTCGGCGAATACGAAAATCGTTTCGGCGTCGATTTGCGCGCGAAGTTCGCCGGAGATTTGCGGCGGCTGGAAGATTTGGGATTGATTGAATTTGACGCGGACTTTTTAAAGCTGACGCGCAAAGGCTTCGTGTTTTCGAATGAAGTTTTCGCCGTGTTTGTTTAATCAAAAAAATCTGAAATATGTAACGCAAAATCTTCGGACGAATATCGTCAATCAAATACATCCGACGCGAAGGGAACAAATTCCAGAGAAAATATGAAGTTCTACAAAAGCCTGAAATTGAAACTGTTTCGTTTAGTTGTCTTGACGACGCTCGCTTCGCTGGCGGCTTTTGCCGCATCGGCGGAAGACGGAAAATATTCCAAAAATCAGGAAGCCGAAAATCTGATGCGCGAAGGCGAGACGTATTTTTCGCAGGGCGAATACGAAAACGCGCTCGCAGCTTATCAGAAAGCCTTAAAATTAGACCCGAACATCTACGAAGCCGCGCTTTTTTCCGGCGACGCTTACGTGCAGACCGGCAGTTACGACGACGCCGAAATCTGGTATCAAAAGGCAATCGCCATCAATCCTTTGCGCGAGACGGCTTATCGCAGCTGGGCGACGCCTTTGATGGAGCAGGAAAGATACGACGAAGCGCGCGACCGTCTGGTTGAAGCTTACATCGTCGAGCCTTACAGCCGTTTTCCGGTCGAAGGCTTGATTCATTGGGCGCAGGTGACAAACACCGGAATTCTGCACCCGACAATCAATATTCCCGAAATTAAATTTGACGAAAAGGGCAAAGCCGTCCTGAACGTAAATCCGCTCGCGGAAGACGGCTCAACCGCCTGGACTGCTTACGCCGCAACGCGCGAGCTGTGGCGCAGAGATAAATTTGCCAAAGCTTTTCCGAAGGAAAAAACTTATCGCCACAGCCTTGCGGAAGAAACGGAAGCGCTGCGCGGCGTCGTGAAAGCTTTCAAAGAGAAGAACGCGAAAAACGCGAACGAGCAGCTTTCGCTTTTGTCGAAATTAAATGACGAAGGCTATCTCGAATCGTTCATCCTGCTGGCGATGCCCGACGCGGGGCTGGCGCAGGACCACGGCGAATATCTGAAACAAAACCGCGACAGGCTCCGGCAATATGTTCTGAAATACGTCATCAAAAAGTAAACGCGAAAGGCGGAGCCGGAATGCTCCGCTTTTTCTTTTAACGGAAGATTTTCAAGACTGTTTAATGTGAGTTTGAATTAAGAAGTTTTATGAAATCGAATCGCATCGTCAAATTGCTGTTTGCCGTTTTGTTTTTAACCTTTTGCGGCGAATTTTCCGCCAGCGCGCAGGTTCCGCAGACAAACGAAGAACGGGAAGTTCCGGTTATCAAAAAATTCGGTTCGGGATATTTTGAATGCACTCAGAAGAAAAACTCTGTGATTGACGAGGAAAAATTCAAAGAAATCCTTCTCGATAAAGAATGTTCTTCTCTGGAAAAAACGCTGAAAGTCGATTTTACAAAGCACACGCTCATCACCTTCGGCGTCGGCGGCGATTGTTTTGTCCGCGCTGCGGCAAAAGTTTTTCGCAATGACGCGGCGAAAAAATACAACGTCAGAATCAAACAAATCCGGGGCGGATGCCGCGCCGCCGGCTCGTATCAGGGCTGGCTGTTGATTGAAAAAATTCCCGCCGGTTACGCCGTCGAATTTACTGTCACGCGCGCCGATGGAAGAGATGAATCGGGCGACGCGGCATTTTGGTTTTCTCCTTCGAAACGTTCGCCGAAAGAGAAATCAGCCGAAACGCTCGAAACGCGCCCGATTGATTTGAAAGGCTGCATCCAGACAATTTTCAACACCCAATTCGTCATCAAAGATAACGAAACTTATCTGAAAACAATCCGCAATGACGCCAGCCGCGAATGGTGTCTGAAAAATCTCGAAAAAATCGATTTCAGTAAACACACGCTGCTCGGCAAATCGATTAATTCCGGCTACTGCCGCCGTCCGGAAGGTCTGGAATACAAAGCCGTCAAAGACGCTGCCGCCAAACAATATCTTCTCAGCATCAGCTACGACGACACGCGCGGCACAGTCTGCCGCGCTTTAAGCCAATACGATTTGTGGCTGCTCGTGCCGAAGCTCCCCGCCGATTACGAAGTGAAATTCGAGGTCAAAGCGAGGTAATCTCGAAGGCTTCGAAAACAGCGCGACCTTTTCGCTGTTCGTCGGTTTCGGTCTGTTGATGCTTCTCGACGCGCTTTTCGCGCGGTAAAATTTTCACAAAAACACAAAAATTCTCTTTTAAGTTATTTCAATCAAGCCTTAAAATCGTTTTATGAAAGACGTCGGGGAAATTCTGGATAATCTGCAAAATTCGAAGTTTCGCCGCGAGATACGGCTTCACCGCAAAGAGATGGAATATCTCAACCAGAAAGGCTTGGAAACAGTTCTCAAACACGCCGCCGATTTCGTCGAAAAACGCCTCGCGCCCGCCGCGCCCGCCAACGACGGAAAACAAACGCCGTGGCGCAATCATCCGGTTTTCATCGCCCAACACGCCACCGCCACCTGCTGTCGCGGCTGCCTCGAAAAATGGCACGCCATCCCGAAAGGCGCGCCGCTCAGTGACGCGGAAAAACAGCACGTCGTCGAAATTATCGAAAAATGGCTCTCGCCGTATTTAGTGAATCACTAACTTAAAACAAGCGGCGGAGTTAATTGAAATCTCCGCCGATATTTTTTAGCTGTCTGTTATTGCATTTTCTTTCGCGCAATTGTAGCGTTTGTCGCCGAGATACGAGGCGAAAGTCGGCGCGTTTTCCAGCGTCCATTGCCAATGCTCGTCGAACAGCGCGTGCAGTTTTTGCGCCGCTTCCCTTTGATTCTGCGCGTAGACGGAAAGACAAAAAAATGCGATTAATAAAAGGGCAAAAAATTTCATGACCGAAAATTCTCCTAGAAAGATTTGACGCGCGAGCGAGCGAGCAGCAAAAGCATACCGGATTCTACGTCTAAAGAAAATTCGAGGATGAAAGGGAAACAAAAATGAACAGAAAAATTATGGTCGGGCTGGTGCTGGTCATCGGCTTTTTGATGACTTATCTTTCGCGCATTCCGCTGGCGGCGTCGCGCGGCGCTGGTTGGATTTGGAGCTACATTCCGGCGGGCGATTTGACGGCTTGGTTTCTCTTTAATTTATTTCATCTCGGCTCGCTGGTGCCTTTGGGCATGTTCGCTTTCTTTTATCTTCGCGGATACGTGAGATGGGCGTTTCACGTCGCGGCGCTGGCGCATTTCGTCACGACATTTTTTCTCTACTACGATTACGAAGGCAAACGCGCCGAAGACGTTATAAGTTTCGTCGTGTTTCCGGTGATGATTGCCTTTGTCTCTTTCGCGGCGGGCGCAATCGTCTTTTTTATCGAAAGAAAAACGGCATCCGCAAGCTGACGCCGTTAAAATTGCCGAAATTAATTTAGAGACTTTGATGGGTTATCAATTAAATGATAACTCATTTAGTATATTTTTCCTGTTCTTTTAACGTGCGCTGGAGTTCTGAAAAGTTATTAAATGCTTTATCAGCCATTGCGGATATAATGTCTTTTCGCCATAAAACGAAATCTCCGGCATTATTTCTTACTGGCTCGATTAAGTATTTTTTAGAAAGTGATTGAAAATTACGATAATACAAAAAATCATTTTCCCGCATTTCTTTGAAAATAATACCTAAATCATCTAGTATATCGACATTTTCATTCATCAAAATCCTAAGCTTACCTTTTGGAAGACCTTTAGAAGCTCCTTCTACTTCAAACCTTAATTCAGCTAATCTTCCTTTATAGTCACTAAGTCTAATTCCGACCGTCATTAAATCTTTCAGAAAAAGCCGCATCATTTCAACTGCTTCAAATGATTTTTTAATGGCTTCTTTTTCACTATTTGGAATTTTATAAACAGATTCTTCTTTTTCTACTTTGCTTTGAGTTAAATCAAACTGATTTAGTCCTATACTAGGAGTCCTTTTCGATTGATTTATTTCTTTATTTTCTTCGTTATTTTCTTTGCTAATTTCTACCTCAGGAGTTTTTTGCTTTTCTGCTCTAAATTCCCAAGCAGGTTTTAAGCCTTCAATTCCCCAAACTCCGCGCTTTTCTTCTTTGGCTTGTTTTTCTGTGTCAGTATAAATTTTTGTTCCGACTTCGTCCTGACCGCTTACTTCCGGCAAAACGTGCCACGCCGCGCCGTCGCGCAGCATCTGCTGGCTGACGTCGACGCCGCCGACCAGAAGCTGACCGATTGTTTTGGTTTCGGTAAAGCCGCGCGCCACAAATTCGACCTGCTTGCCGTAAACCATCTGCTGCAAATGCTCTCTGACGGTTTGATGAAGCTGCTGTTCCGGTTCGGGAACATCGATATATTGCAGCTCGACCGTTATCTTTTTGCCCGCCTGCATTTCCAGCACAACCGTTTTGCCGTCCACGACGTCAATCACCGTGCCGCCGAATTTGCGCTGCGCCAAAGCCGAAACGCCGAAAATCAGCGTGAAAATAATCAAGAGAATTAGCCTGGGATGTTTCATAATCGTTTCCTTTTCAAAGTGAGCTTTGCCAGGAATTTTTAGCCACAGAGAACACAGAGTTTTTTAGAGAATGAAACCACAGATTGACACAGATTAACTCAGATAAAAGAAAGATATTATCCTGTCTATCCTGTTCATCCTGTTTTAGTTTCCTCTGCGCTCTTCGGTGTTCTCTGTGGCTAAATTTTCTTATCTCACGTCCAAATCGTACTCGCGCAGGCGGCGATAGAGCGTCGAGGGCGAGATGCCGAGAATTTCCGCCGTTTTGCCGCGATGCCAGCCGGTTTTTTCCAGCGCGTTGATGATTTGTTGTTTTTCCACGTCGCGCAAAGCGGTCGGGCTGGCGTTCTGAAAGGAATTAGTCGCCGTCGCTTCCGGCACGTTGTAGCTGACGGAAACGGTCGAAGGCGTTTTATAGACGACTTCGGGCGGCAGCTCTTTGGTCGTGATTTTGCCGTTGTCGGCGAGTAAAATCGCGCGTTCCAGACAATTTCTGAGTTGCCGGACGTTGCCGAGCCAGTGATACGAGCAGAGCGCTTCGACCGCCTGCGGCGTCAATTCCGGCGCGTGGACGCCCGCGATTTTGTGCAGCAGATGACGCGCTAAAGGCTCGATGTCTTCGCGGCGCTCGCGCAGCGGCGGAATGCAAATCTCGAAGCTGTTGATGCGATAAAGCAAATCCGAGCGGAAAAAGCCTTCCGCCAGAGCCTGTTCCGGTCGGCGATTGGTCGCGGCAAGCAGCCGGACGTTGACTTCGACTTTGCGCACGCCGCCGACGCGGAAAAACGATTTCGTCTCCAATGCGCGCAGCAGTTTCGATTGCAGCGCCATCGGCATTTCCATCACTTCGTCCAGAAACAAAGTGCCGCCGTCGGCAATCTCAAAAAGTCCGAGCTTGCGGGCGCGGGCGCCGGAAAACGCGCCGGCTTCGTGTCCGAAAAGCTCTGATTCAAGCAGATTATCCTGCAAAGCGGCGCAGTTTAAATCGACGAAAGTCGAGCCGGAACGCGGGCTGAGACGATGCAGAGCCTGCGCGATAAGCTCTTTTCCCGTGCCCGATTCGCCCGTAATCAAAACGGAAGTTTCCGAACGCGCGACGCGCTGGACGAGCCGCAGAACTTCTTTCATCTGCGGCGATTCGGCGACGATTTCGGGCGTTTCCGTGTTGTGGCGCTGAAGCTGCGCGCGCAGGCGTTGATTGTCGATTTTCAGCTTTTGCTTTTCGGCGGCTTGCGTGACGAGCGCGGCAAGCTCGGTGATGCGATACGGTTTCGTCAGATAATCATACGCGCCGAGCTTCATCGCTTCGATTGCCGTCTCGACCGTCGCGTGTCCGGTCAGCATGATGACTTCCGGCGGATTTTGCCGTTTTTCCTTTAAACGACGCAAAAGCCCGATGCCGTCCAGGCGCGGCATATTGATGTCGCACAGCAGAACGTCGTAATCTCTTTCTTCGAGCATCGACCACGCGGCTTCGCCGTCCGAAGCGGTTTCCACCTCGTGACCGAGACGGCTCATTTCCTTTTGCACCACGAGCCGCAAATTGCTTTCATCGTCAATAACTAAAATTTTTGCCATAGAATTTTTGAGAGTACTGAGTACTGAGTGCTGAGTACTGAGTGAGAAGAAAAAACTCAGTACTCAGTACTCAGTACTCAGCACTTTTCTTTATGAATGGGAAGGTAAATAGTAAACGTCGTGCCGACGCCGACATTCGAGCGAACGGCGAGGCGTCCCCCGTGTTCGGTGACAATTCCGTAACAGACGGCTAAGCCGAGACCGGTGCCTTTGCCGATTTCTTTGGTCGTGAAAAACGGCTCAAAAACTTTCGGTAAATCTTCCGGCGCGATGCCGTGTCCGGTGTCCTGAATTTCGATGACGACGCGCCCGTTTTGTGAAGAGGCGCGCAAAGTTAGAGTGCCGCCGCCGGGCATCGCGTCAATCGCGTTGGTCGAAAGCGCGATGACGGCTTGCTGCATCTGCCCTTCGTCGGCGTTGACCGTCGGCAGATTTTCCGCCAGTTCCAGCTTGATTTCGATGTTGTCGCCGCGTTTCTGGTGAGCGATAAGGCGGGCGGAAGATTTGACGGTCAAGCCCATATCAATCGGCGCGCGGTTTCCCGCGCGCGCGCGGCTGAAATCGAGCAAGCCGTTGGTAATTGTCTTGCAGCGAAACGCTTCGCTGCGGATTAAGCTCAAATACTCGCGCAAATCTTCCACTTCGGGCGAAACGTCGAAAATGCCTTCGGAGACGCGCGTCTCCAGAGCTTCGGCGCAGGCGCTGATGGTGGCGAGCGGATTGTTGATTTCGTGAACGACGCCGGACGCGAGCCTGCCGACCGCCGCGAGCTTTTCGGCGCGACCGATGGCGTGAATCGCTTCGACGCGCACGGTGACGTCTTCGCCGACCGTGATAACGTGCGTCACCTCGCCCGTGTCCGAATCGCGCATCGGAATTTTGCTGACGAGCCAGTGTTTGCTCGCGCCGTTCGGGTCGGTCGTGCGCTGTTCGATGCGCTCGATTTTTCCCGTTCGAAACGCTCTTTCAAATTCCTGGCTCAGCTCGCTCTGCGGATATTTCGTCAAAACTTCAAAAACGTTGCGCCCGATGACTTCCTCGCGCGGCACGCCCTGCAAGCCGATTTCGCGATTCTTGTTCCACGTCACGATGCGGTAATCCTTGTCAATCACGTAAAGCGAAACGGGCAAAGCGTCCAGAACCGTTTCGGTAAACTTCCGGTGCTGTTCCTTCGCCTGATTTATCGAAGCGTCCATCGTCGCTTCGTAATGCGCCGAGAGATTAACCGACATCGCCGCCATCTGCGTCGCCGCGTCAATCAGGCGCTGCGCCCGTTCGTCACACGAGGCTTTTTCGCTGAATCCGACAATCACCGCGCCTTTGACCTGACCGTTGATGTGCAGCGGCGAGACGTATTCGAATTTGTGATTTTTTCCGCCGAGCAGAAATTCCTTTTCGTCTTCCGTCCAGACGGAAATCTGCGGCGGCAGAAATTCGAGCCACTTTTTAAAACGGCTTTTGTGCAGAAAATCGGTCGTTTCGCAGTCTTTCGCGTCGAAAGCCGAGCTGACCAGACCGACCGATTCCAGCTCGACGACCAGCGCGCAGACTTCGGCTTCGACTTCGCGCCGCAGAGCGTCGCTGACGCGGCTGGCGACCTTTTTCGGATGAAACGTAAACAGCAGACTGCGCCCAAGCTCGGCGATGAATTTCAATTCCATCGCGGATTCAGTTCCGGCTTGTCCGGCGGCAA
>DASVWG010000212.1:0-7143 GCA_036389695.1 Pyrinomonadaceae bacterium | reverse complement strand
ATATCGAAAAGAAAGACACGCTCGAAGGCGCGATGGACGCGCTGATTCCGAAAAAGGCTCTGAGCGAGCTGGTCAAAATCGCCCGCGACGATTCCGGCGACGTCAGCTTCGGCGAAGACACCAATCACATCTATTTCGAAGTCGGCGGACGCCTGCTCATCACGCGCAAGCTGACCGGCACTTTTCCGAACTACGAGATGGTCATTCCGAAAAACAACGACAAGACCGTCACCTTCGACGCCGACGAGATGAAATCCGCCATCCGCCGCGTTTCCTTAATGGCTGACGAACGCACGCGCTCGGTCAAGCTGACCATCCGCGACGGCGAAATCGAAATCGGCGCGCAAAGCTCCGAAGAAGGCGAGGCAAACGAAGCCATCGCCGCCGAATACACCGGCGAAGAAGTCCAAATCGGCTTCAACGCCCAATACGTGCAGGATTTTCTCAACGTCATCGGCTCCAACGAGACGGAAGCCGCCGCCAGCGAACAGGAAACCGAAGGCGACAAAGTCAAAGTCAAAGAAGGCAGCGGACGCGGACGCATCGCCTTCGAATTCAAAGACGGCAACGCCCAAACCATGATGCGCCTCGCCGACGACACCGGCTACGACTACAAATACATCGTGATGCCTTTAAGAATATGATGAATATTCGCGATTAAAATTATTTTTGTAAAAAAGCAGTAAAGCCGGTAACTATAAATTCAAGAAGCAGGAGTTTTAGTTACCGACTTTTTGTTAAGCGACAAAAACGATGAAAGCGGCGGATAAAGTAGCAATTATTAATTGTTCCTTGAGTTTGAACGCAAAAATAGATAGAGCGTTAAGAAAAAGGGCTTTTGGGAATAAAACGGAGAAGAAAAATGAAAAAACAATATGAGTAAAAAACTCGTGGCTGTACACAATTATACGGATAAAGACGTTTGGATTAATGGCTTCGATGGACCACTTAGTTGGAACTTTCAAGCTGCTCTTAAAAAGGGAAAGCATGATTTTAGCAGTAATCCTATTAATATTCCCGACAATAGCGACAGCTCGAAATATTTTGAGAAGCATCACATTAACGTAAGTATTATGGAAGGAAATAATATGCTTCAGTCAATTTCTTTCTGGGACGATGATTGGGATCAGTACAAAATAAAATATTGCTATGGAAAAGACTGGTCAAGGACAACAAATAACATGGAAGGAGGAGACAAGGGCGGCGACGGCACGCCCGTTGTTCTTCACATCATCAACCATACGGTCACTCCGGGATCTTACTTAATATCGGTCGTCGCCCTGACGCCGGACGAGAATCGTAAGAAGATTGCCGCCTCTTTCAAGGATTTTAAGCAGGCGGCAGGCGTGAGCGCCTCAGCAAAATACTCTTCCGACGACATTCATGGACTGATGAAGCGTCCGGAATTCGGCACGGTCAGGCAGCACGCCGCCGATAGCGGATTCGGGTCGATAGGTTTGGTTTTCGGCACGGAACAAAGCCTCGGCGTCGGCAAAGAACATTTCAAGGGAGTTCTCGTCGGATTCAACGAAGCGGGCGTTTACGAAATCTCATCGACCGCCTTTACCGCCGGAGCCGAAGAAGGCGACGTTTTATTTGCCGGTTTATATATGTCAACCGAGCCGCCTTCGCAGGCTTACGGTTTCGATATTTTTGCCGAAATAGCGGTCAATGTCGAAGATATTGGGTTTGCGTTCAGTCTTTTCATCACCTTAGGCGGCGGCGGCGGTTTTATGGCTTTGTTGACGGACGGCGAAGAGCTGGAACTCAGTGTCGGAGCAGGTCACACCTCAGTCAAGAAAATTGGCTAGTATTAAGCTGCCAAAAAATAATTTTCAAACGCCGTTCGATGCTTTTCGGACGGCGTTTTGTTTTTGAATGAGCGAGCCAGAAGCCCGCGCGTCGGGCAAGAGCGGAATCGAATGCAAAGTGCAAAGTGCAAAATGCAAAATGAAGAAAGTATTTCTATTTTGCATTTTGCACTTTGCATTTTGCGTTTTCTCCGCCCTTGCTGACGCGCGGGCTTCCGACGGCGCGGACTCAGGAAAAACGGTTTATTATCTTTTGCGCTGGCAGTCGAAAAACGGCGACAAAGGCGATTGGAGCGATGTCGCGCAGGCGACCGTCAACGGGTAAAGCCTCGCGGAGTGCGGAGCGAACGATTTATCGTTTCGCACTCCATTTTTTTGCCGGCGAGTTAGTTGGAAATCCGCCAATCGTGATAAATAATAGAAAGGCATTATGAAACATTTAATATTGGTTATCTTAATCGCGGCTTTCTGTACCGGCGCGGCGGCGCAGGAAAAGCAGCCCGCAATCGATGCGTCGAGCGTTTATAATCAGGACGCGGTAAAGGTCGTGTCGCCGAATCAGGCGGGCTGGGTGTTATTGCAGTCCGGCAATTCGGAGACGGTTTTTGAAAAACGCTCTAAAGACGAGATTTTGAATGCGAGCGTCAAGACCGTCAAAACAAAAACCTTTGATAATGAGCGGGACTTGCTGAAAAGTTTGGAAGCCATGAAGGATGAAGAATTGCAGAGTAAGTATAAGAAAGACAGTCTCCATTTTAATTACGTCAGGTTTAAACAAACACCGTGCATCCAATATGACGGAATTTTTAACTTTAAAGAAGCAGCGACGCCGAAGTTTGAGTATTTTAACTTCAAGGGCTATCTTTGCCGTCATCCGGAAAACAAAGATTCAGTCGTGCAGATGGAATTTTCCAATTACTCGAATTCGAGAGGGCTTTCGGAAGATTTGCATAATCTAAGCAGCGAATTTTTTGAAAAAACGGCATTTTCCAAAGTCACGGTTAAATAATTGCGGAAAGGGAAATAATTTATGAAAATCAGATGTTTGCTTCTGACCGTGCTGTTTTTAGCGGTCGCGTCCGTCGGCTTGGCTCAATCGAAAACGCCGACTTTTAAGCAATATTCCGCTAAGGTCGAGAAAATCAGGAACGTCAACGTCAATTTGAGAAGCCACAAAAGGGCGAATATGTTTCGGACTAATTTGAGGAACGCGGCGAAGGAAGGCGTGAATTTTGCCGGGCATTTTATCCTGACGACGTGGGGCTGCGGGACGAATTGCTCGCAGAGCGCGATTATCGACGCTCGCAGCGGGCGCGTGTTTTTTCCCGACGAGCTCGAAGGCGCGGGTTTCGGTTTTTGCGAACTGCCCGCCGATGTCGAACCGTTGGTTTATAAACCCGAAAGCCGCCTGCTTGTTTTGAACGGCTTTAAGGGCGGCGACCTCGATAAGGAAAACGGGCGCTGCGGAATTTATTACCTTGAATGGACCGGCGCGGCGTTTAAACAAGTCAGATTCGTGCAGAAAAAGCGAACCGATACACCGTAATTATGAAATCAAACGCAATAGTCGTCTGTCTTTTACTGCTGGCAAATTTATTTATCGCCATTGCGCCAATCAGCGCGCAGACGCAAAAAGTGAAAAATCCAAAAGTCGATAAAGCGAAACTGGCGCAGGAAGTAAAAGCCGAATTTCTGCACGCGTGGAACGGTTATAAGCAATACGCCTGGGGGCACGACGATTTAAAGCCTCTGAGCAAAAGCTATAAGGACTGGTATGCCGAGCCGCTTTTGATGTCGCCCGTCGATGCGCTCGATACGATGATTATTATGGGCTTTCGGGCGGAAGCCGACAAAACGCGTGAATATATCGCGGCTAATCTTTCGTTTGACAAGGATATTTCGGTCAAAAATTTCGAAATCACGATTCGGCTGCTCGGCGGTTTGCTTTCGAGCTATCAATTGACCGGCGACAAGCGTCTTTTAAATCTCGCCGACGATTTGGGCAGGCGGCTTTTGCCCGCGTTCGAATCGCCGACCGGCATTCCGTATATGTTCGTCAATCTGAAAACCGGCAAAGTCCGCAACGCCGTGACGAATCCGGCGGAAGCCGGAACGCTGCTAATCGAGTTCGGAACCTTGAGCAAATTAACGGGAAAACCGATTTATTACGAGAAAGCGAAACGTGCGCTGGTCGAGACTTACAAACGCCGCTCGAAAATCAATCTGGTCGGGCAGCGCATCAACGTCGAGACGGGCGCGTGGACGAATACGAATTCGAGCATCAGCGCCGAGATTGATTCTTATTACGAGTATCTTTTAAAATGCTGGCTTTTGTTCGGCGACGAAGACTGCCGCAAAATGTGGCAGGAACACATCACGGCAATCAATAAATATCTGGCTGACGAAATCGACGGCGGCTTGTGGTACGGTCACGCCGATATGAACACGGGCGAGCGCAAAGCGACGGTTTACGGCGCGCTCGACGCGTTTTTTCCGGCGGTGCTGGCTTTGTCGGGCGACGTGGAAAGGGCAAAGCGTCTTCAGGATTCGAGCTATAAAATGTGGACTCTCTACGGCATCGAGCCCGAAGAATTTAATTACAAAACGATGAAAGTCGAAGGCGCGACGTATTACCTGCGCCCCGAAATCGTCGAATCGGCTTACTACCTGCATCAATTCACGAAAGACGCGAAATACCTGCAAATGGGCGAAACGTTTTTCAACGATTTCCGCAAATACTGCCGCACCGAAGCCGGCTACGCGACTTTGAAAAACGTCGAGACAAAGGAAAAAATGGACGTCATGGAAAGCTTCGTCTTCGCCGAGACTTTCAAATATTACTATCTGCTTTTCGCCGCGCCGAAAGAGTTCAGCCTGAAAAATGTGGTTTTCAACACGGAAGCGCACCCGATTCGGAAGACCTGGAAAAATTAGCTGCAAATTCAAGTGCGTGTCAGTAGCCCAAGCGTCAGCGCGGGCTACTGACACACGCTAATTCTTAAAATTTCTTATAAAATCGAATCGTAAAGCTTTTTCAGCTCGCGCAGATGCGCTTCGATGCTGAAATTTTCCTTTGCGAATTCGAGCGCCGCGCGGCTCAAATCTTTTCTTAAAGCTTCATTTTTTAATAATTTCAAAATCTTTTCCGCTAAATCGTCCGCGTTTTGCGTTTCAAACATTTCGGCGTATTTGCCGTCGGCGGAAACTTCCCGCAGCGGCTCGATGTCCGAAAGAATCATCGGCACGCCCGCCAGCATCGCTTCGCTGACGGCGACGGGCAAGCCTTCGTGCAGCGACGAGAGAACGAAAACGTCGAGCGAAGCCAGAACGTCGGGAATATCATTTCGCGCGCCGGGAAAATAAACGCGGTCGTCAATCTTGTTTTCGCGGCAAAACCGGGCGCATTCGTCGAATTTTTTTTCCGCGCCTTCTTCTGTGCGCCCAATAAAAACGCAGCGGGCGTTTTCGATTTCGGCGAAAACTTTCGGCAGAGCGCGGCAGACGGTCAGATGGTCTTTGCGCGGGTCGCGGTAAAAATTCGCAATCATTCCGAAAAGCAATTCGCCCGCGTTTAAATTCAATTCGCGGCGCAAAACCGGATTATCGGAAATTATTCTTTCGCGGTCGGCGCCGTTATAGACGACGTGAAAATTTTTGCCTGTATCTAAACCGTCTTCGCGCTCCAGCCATTTTTTCAAACCTTGGCTGACGACGATGTTCGCGTCCATTCGGGGAATCAGAAATTTGGCGGTTTTCCGGTTTTTCGCGTCCTGTATAAAGCCTTGAAAACTCAAAACTTTTTTGACGTTCAAGCCGATGGCGGCAAGATAAATGTGCAGCGCTTCGACGGGTTGATAAGCCTGCGCGATTTCGATTCGGCGCTCTTTGATAATTTTCCGCAGCTTGAAAATCAAATTAAAATCGACGGGAAGCCTGCGCTGTAACTGTATAAACTCGACGCCCGCCGCGCGAAAATCTTCTTCCAATCTGCCGCCGCCGAAAGCGACGAAAGTCATCTCAAAGCCGTGTTTGCGGGCGTTGCGGCAAACGTCCAGCGCCTGCATCTCCGCGCCGCCGCGGCTTAAAGTATCGAGCGTGTGCAAAATTTTCATTAGTTCGTCCTTTGTCCTTCGTCATTCGTCCTTCGTTAATTGAACAGAAATTTAAAATGCAGTTTTTGCTCAACTTGCGAAGGACGAATGACGAAGGACGAATGACAAAAAAGGACTTTGGACTCTAAAATAAATGTAATGTCCGTCAGCGTTCTCGTTCCGTCTTACAATCACGCGCCTTTCGTCGAGCGAACTTTGCGTTCAATCTTCGGGCAGACGCGCGCGCCGGAAAAACTGATTGTAATTGACGACGGCTCAAAAGACGAATCAGCCGAAATTATCCGGCGCGTCTTGCGCGAGTGTCCGTTTGAAAATGAATTTATCGCGCGCGAAAATCGAGGGCTTTCGGCGACTTTAAACGAAGGCTTTGCCCGCACCAGCGGCGAATTTTTTGCTTATCTCGGCTCTGACGACCTTTGGTTTCCGCAGTTTCTGGAAGAAAGAATCAAGCTTTTAAGCCAGCGCCCGCAGGCGGTTCTGGCTTTCGGACACGCGTTTTTAATTGACGAAAACGAACAGATTATCGATTCGACCGCGAACTGGACTTCGTTTGCCGACGGCGATATGCTGCCTTTCTTGCTGCGCGGGCAGATTTTTTCCAGCCCGAGCGTCGTTTATCGCCGCCGCGCGCTCGAAAAATATGAGTGGAACGAGAATTCCGTTTTAGAAGATTACGAACTATACTTAAAACTTTGCGCCGAAGGCGAGTTTGCGCTCGACGAGCGAATCATGTGCGCGTGGCGGCAGCACGGCTGGAACGTGAGCGGCGATTTTCCGCTGATGCTTTCCGAATGGCTCGCGGCGCAAAATCGCGCGGCGACCGATTTGAATTTATCGCGGGCGGAGCTGGATAAAATTCAAATTGAATTAAAATTTCAATCCGTCGCCGATTACGTTCGCCACGGTCACCGGCGCGAGGCAATAAATTTATTTTTCAATAATTTGCGCGGCGCAAAATCGCCCGCGCAAATCGGAAAAATGCTTTTCCGGCTCGCCGTTCCGCAGACGCTTTTTCAATGGAACCGAAAGCGCAAACGCCGGCTGGCGATTGAGAAATACGGGAAACTGAATGAAGAAACGATGAACGCGGAACGATGAACGATGAACTAAAGAAAGTTTTAAGTTTTAAATTTTGAATTTTAAGTTATCGGAAATCATTAATTCAAAATTCAAAATTACTTCATCGTTCATCGTTCATCATTCATCGTTTAAAAAGATGC
>DASVWG010000211.1:0-2810 GCA_036389695.1 Pyrinomonadaceae bacterium | reverse complement strand
GGGATTTATTTTGCCCAAAGTCGCCAGAAAATTCGGGTGCGACATTCCGGTTCCCAGATAAGTCCAGCGATTTGCCTGCTCCTGTATGCGGATAAATTCCGTCCGTTCGGCGTCGGAGAGCTTTCTGCCCGAAACCTTTTCGAAAGCTTTCAAATCGAAACGCGTCTGCTGTTTCAAGCCGTTTTCCAGAAAAGCGCCGATTTCCAGATATTCGTCGACGGCTTTTTCGATTTCTGCCGCGCTCATTCCGTCGGCAAGCGCTTCGACCATCAAAGTGTCGAGTTTGGCGTGCTGCGCTTCTTCCAGCCAGTGATGGCGAAGCAGGCTTTTGAACTGCGGGTCGAGCGCGTGATTGTTCCTGATGCTGTCCACATAATGCCTCTGCGTCATCCATTCGATATGCAGAATGGTGATGGCGACGGCGAGCGGCTGACGCGCCAGAACAAATGCGGCGACTTCCGCGGGCGGTCCGATGACCGCGCATTCGGTCGCGAAGCCTTTCCGAAATTCTTCGTGAAAGCGTTTGAACAGCTGAATATGTTTGGCTTCCTCGCTCGCAAATTGCAGAAAAGCGCGCACGCGATAATCGTCGGAATTTAACTGCGGGCGCACGTGGTCGAGCACGAACGGCAAAATAAATTCTTCGACCAGACCGAAAATGACCAGATAAGCGTGTCCGCGAATCTGGTTCAGAATTCGTTTTTCGTTATCGTTTAAGAAAGCCAATTCATCGACGCGCGCCAGCGATTCGGGCAAAAACGGCTTGCCGAAATCGAGTTTTTTGTCGTCGTTGATAATGTCGTCAATGCACCAGTTGATGCGCTGCGATGCCAGCAGCGCGTCGCGAAAGCCGTATCGCGGCGGCGCGTGGGTCGGCGCGTTCGTTTCTATTAATGATTCCACTAACATTTTTATTTCTCCTTTCAAAAAGCGGGCGCGAGACCGTCTTAAAAGCGCGCCCTTTCAACCCGCGCCACATCCGGAAAGCGCAGGGACGCAAATTATCTATTTTCAGAAAGACTCGATTGTAAAGTTGCGCACGCTTTTTTCCGCGTTTCGCACGCTTTGTTCGTCTTCGACGCGCTCGATTCTTTCCGCCATCCGAAATTCGCATTTGTCCGAGTTCGGCAGCTTGCTGTAAACGCGAATCTTGCTGCCAGCCGGAATCAGATTTCCGTCGTTGTCGTAAATTTCCAATTCCTTTTTCGGCAGCGGATTTCCGTTTCTGTCCGTAAACTGCAAATCGCCGGGATAATTCGAAGGGTTGACGATGCGGTTGTTTTTGCCGCTATACCAGCCGTCCGCCGCGATAAAAACCGGAATGCTCGCGCCGGTTTTGTCGCTGCTGGCGTAGACCGTAAAAGTGCAGCCCGAGATGCTTGCCGTGCGCTTGCCTTTCACCGTTTCGCACTGCATCGTGGACGGCGCGAGAAAGCCTTCGACGGCGACGGTCTGCGCTTTCTGATAGGCGCAGACGCGCTCAATCGGCACGACTTCGCCGGTCACGCCGGATTTTCCGCCGCACGCCGCGACGAGCGCGGCGAAAAGTAAAAAAGCGATTTTCGATAGATTTCCGTAACTCATAATTTTCACCTTCCGATTTCGTATAAACTATTGTTTAAACAGCTTGCCGTTTTTAATGACGGCGCGCTCCGAGCCCTTGATTCTGATTCTGCCGACGCCGACGACTTCGATTTCGCAGTCGCTGCAAATGCTCAAAGCAGTCGTGTTCGCGTCGATATAAGTGTTCGTCGTGGTCGAGCTGCCGTGAATTTTCACCTCGTAGCGCCTGCCGTCTTCGTTGCGCAAATCGCCGCCGAAAACGCTCGCCGCGAAAAGCGCGAAAATCGTCAGCAGTTTCGTTATTTGCTTGATTTTTTTCATTTTGATTGCTCCTTTATAAATTAAAATTTATTGCCTGCCCGCGCTCGTAAATATAAATTTTTCGAGAACGCGTTTGCGCCCTCAGCCATAAAGACGAAAACCACCTTCGAAACCGGACACGAAGACGGAGATTTTTATTTTTGCCCGCTAAACAGTTGTGGTAAGCTAATGCCGAATTGCGCTCGCGCGATAAATTTTCCGAAATGAACAGAGCGGCATCACAAGAAATAACGCAACTGCTGCTGGCTTGGGGCAGCGGCGATAAAGCGGCGCTGGACGCGCTGATGCCGATGGTCTACGACGAGCTGCGCCGTCTGGCAAGGTGTTATATGCGCCGCCAGAACGCGGGTCACACGCTGCAAACCACCGCGCTGGTCAACGAAGCTTATCTGCGCCTGATTGATTCGAGCCGCGTGCGCTGGCAGGACAGAACGCATTTTTTTGCGATTTCGGCGCAGCTGATGCGGCGCGTTCTGGTCGATTTCGCCCGCGCCAGAAACAGCCGGAAACGCGGCGGCGAGCAGATACAAATCACGCTCGACGAACAAATCGAAGCGCCCTTTGAAAAAGAAACGAATCTTGTCGCGCTGGACGAAGCTCTGCAAAATCTGGCAAAACTCAGCCAGCGCCAAAGCCAGATCGTCGAGCTGCGCTATTTCGGCGGCTTGAGCGAAGAAGAAATCGCCGAAACGCTGGCAATCTCGACACGCACCGTCCGCCGCGACTGGAGCCTGGCGCGGGCGTGGCTTTATCGAGAATTAAGCCAACGCTAATCAGCGACGGGCGCATTGTCAGAACCGCCTGCGGTAGCGGGCGGTTTAAGTTTAAAGTTTCGAGTGTCAAGTTTCAGGTTTCTAGTTTGCTGATTGATTTAACTTTGAAACTAAGACTTGAAAAATCCACGTTAAACCGCCCGCTACCGCAGG
>DASVWG010000210.1:0-13457 GCA_036389695.1 Pyrinomonadaceae bacterium | reverse complement strand
AACGCAAAATGCAAAGTGCAAAATGCAAAATGGAAGAACTGATTTAATTTTGCACTTTGCATTTTAAATTTTGCATTCGATTGCGCCCTTGCTCACGCGCGGGCTTCTGCCTCACTCGAATCTGATTTTTTCGCCCGTCCGAATCGCTTTGTAAACCGATTCGACCAGTTCCACCGATTTGTAGCCGTCAAGCGCCGTTACGGGCGGCTCGGTTCCGTTTAAAATCGCGTCGATAAATGCTTTGTCTTCCTGCACATAGCCCCAGCGTTCTTCTTTTTCGGTCATGTGAAACGAAAGCGTCTCGAAATTGGCGTCCGTGCCGCGCGAATCAATCAGGTGTTCCATCTCCTGCGTCAAAAGCGTGCGATGATGACAGAAAACCTCGATGCGCTCGAACGGAAACAGCCAGCTTGCATCGGACGACGAAGCAAACGTCGAGTGAAAACCGTTTTTAAATTTGAAGATAATCGAAAATTCGTCGAGCTCGGGATATTCGTGCTGCGAGCCGTAAGCGACGAGCTCTTCGATTTCGCCGAATTGAAAACGCATCATATCGAAAAGATGAATCGTCGTTTCATACAAAAATCCGCCCGTCACATTCGGGTCGCCCGTCCAGACGGGATTTTCCAGCTCGCCGCGATTCATCTTGATGTGCGCCGAGTGCGCCGCGTCTTCATCCAGCAATTCTTTGAGCTTCGCGTAAACGGGCGCGTAACGCCGGTTGTGCCCGACCTGAAAAACGCCCGCGCCGTTTTGCGCCGTTTCGAGCAAAATTCGCGCGTTGTCCAAGCCGATGGCGAAAGGCTTTTCGCAGAAAACGTGTTTTCCGGCTTCGACCGCGCGCGCCGCGATTTCGACGTGCGTTTTGTTCGGCGTGCAAACCAGAACGGCGTCGCTCCCGGCAAACAATTCCTCCAGCGAGCCGCAGACCTTTCCGCCGACCGTCTTTGCCGCGCGCGCCGCTTTTTGCGGCACAATATCATAAAGCGCCGCAACTTCGGCTCGCTCGTCACGCGAATAAATCCGCGCGTGAACGTTGCCGATGTAACCCGTGCCGATGATTCCGATTTTTACTTTGTCCATAATGAATAAAGTGAAAGAGTGAAAAAGTGAAAGAGTGAAAAAGTATTGCTGTCGAGAAACAACGAAAACTTTTTCACTTTTACCCTTTTTTCACTTTTTCACTTTTAAGCTGTCGCTCCTTTCGGCGTTAATCCCAGAACTTTTTCCGTCGCTTCTTTGGCTTTTTTCGCTACTTCGAAAGGGTCTTCGTTCCAGTATTCGGGGCGGAAAATCTCGATGGAAACCATCCGGTTGTAACCGATTTTATCGAATCTTTGCTTGATTTCGCGAATCGGCAGAATTCCCGTGCCCGGATACAGGCGATGCGCGTCGGTTAATTGTTCTTTCGGCAAATCTTCGGCGTCGTTGATGTGAAAGATGAAAAGCTTTTCGGGCTTCATTCGTTCGATGGCTTCAAACGTGGAGCCGCCGGCGTAGAAATGAAACGTGTCGATGACGTTGCCGACGCTCGGACGATTCACTTTTTCGACGATTTCGTTGCACAAATCGAGCGTCTGAACGGAACAATCGGTTTGTCCGAGAAACTCGAAAGCCAGTGAAACATTATGTTTTTCGGAGATGTCGGCAAGCTCGTTTAAAACTCTCGTCGATTCGTTGATGATTTCCGTTTCGGTCGCGTTTTCCGGCAATTTTCCCGGCACGACGACGATAAACGGGCATTCGAGCGCGCCCGCGATTTCAGATAATTCCGCGGTTTCGGCTTTGATTTTTTCGTAATCGTCGTTGGTTCGGAAAGTGATGTGCTCGATGGAATTGATGGAATACGGCTGCAGGTTGTTTTCTTCCAGAAGCTTTTTCAAATCGGCTGGCGTGTTCGTTTTCAGATACTCGCGCAATTTTGCCGCCCAGATTTCGAGTAAGTCAAAACCGGCGGCGCTTGCCGCCTTGATGTCGGTTTCCAAATCGGCGTGCATCGTCGTCGCGCCGTTTAATGCTAATTTCATTTTTCGCTCCGAATTTTAAAGATAAGACTTTGTGAAAATTCTAACACGACGGCGTGTAATAAAGGCAAAACGCAAAATGCAAAGTGCAAAATATTTGGATTTAGGATTCGGAATTAAATTTGTTCTTCCATTTTGCATTCTGCATTTTGCGTTTTGCATTTTCGACGTTTCCGCCTTTTTTCACTTTTTTTGAAATTTTTTGTAACGAAACGGCTAAAAATATCATTAACAAGTAGGAAACTCGTGAAAGGCGGGACGCGTCGGTTGTCGCCTTTCTGCGAGAGAAACTGTTCGCCTCATCACTTATATTCACTCTAAAAAAAATAAGAAGCTTTTCCACCGAAAGCTTCTTTCTTCTTTTAATCTGCGTTTTTCTTTATTCTTTCGGCGGGTTTTCCCTGATTTCCTTAGACTTATCGCCGACTTTAAAGGCTAAATCGGCTTTTTTTCCGCCGAAACGGGCGATGACCAGATTTACCTGTTCGGGAAAGCTTTCAAACAAAATCGTGTTTTGCAGATGCGCGCCCGCTAAGGTTTCCGCCGAAGGAGTCTCGACGTAAACCCGGACGGAATCTACCTCAAGCTCTTTTCCAACCCATTTCAGCGCCAGCGTCGCGCCGTTTTTATTTTTGAGCACGAAATTTTCGTTTAAATAATCCAGAATCAGCTTATCGACACCGGGAGTTTTTTCGAGGTCGACGCGCTTTCCGGTTTTTTGTTCGAGCGCGGGCACGAGGTCGTGCGTGAAAAGCTGAATCGCGATTTCGACCAGTTTTTCCTTCTCGTTATAATCCATCCGCGTTAGGCTCAGGTGATAACGGTGCGCCGAAACAGTGAATCGTAAATCGTGAATCGTAAATAGAGAATAGAGAATAGAGAATAGTAAGAGAACAAGCCCAAACGCTCCGAATCTTAAAACCCGATTTTTCCTGCTCAATGACTGCCTCATTCTTCTTAACCTTTCACGATTTACGATTTACGATTCACGATTTACGATTTACGATTCACGATTTACGATTTACGATTTACGATTTCAATTGGCTTTTGTGCCGCTGAAGGGCAAAGTTCCCTGCGGCGTAGAGACAGTTCCGCCGATTTGATTGCCGTTTGCCTGTCCGGTAAAAGTCAGCTCGACGGGATTTGTCGTTTTCAGCGTAAATCTGCCGTTTTCCATGACGCCGCTCGTAATCTGCATCGTGCCGGTCTGCTGCGATTCGAACGTGCCCGTAATCGTGTTTCCCTGCTGCGTTAGATTCAAAACGGCGGTCAACGCTTGTCCGCCCGCATCGGCTGCGATGTTCCAGCGTCCGGCGACGTTTGCCGCGCCGGTCGTGGTCGTCGTCGCGGCGCGGTTCGGCTGACCTTGTTTGAAAATCTGGAAACGCGTGGGAACGGTGCGGCGCGGGAAAAAATTGTTGTTTAAATCCGCGTCCGCCGTTTCCAGATTCGGGTCGAGGACGATGGCTTTCGCTTCCTTGCGCGTCACAATCAATTTGGAAACTTCCCAGTTGTTATAACGCCAGATTTCGACCGGCACGCGAACTTCTTCGCTCGTGCCGTCCATATATTCGACCTTGAAAATCAAAGGCATCACCAGCCCGCCGTTGTTTTTCAAATCGACGACGTAGAAATAATAATTTCCGGCGAGCAGCGCTTTTTCCTTGTCCGTCAAGCCCGCGTAGAACGCCGCATAAGACTGGCGGTCTTGCTCGGTGATGCGGAAACGATTGTTTTCCGTGTCGTTATACATATCTCTTAAGGAAGGATAAGAGTCGATGCGTTTCGGCAGAGCTTCGTTACGCTGCTGCGATAACGTGCGCGGCTCGCTGTTCGCCTGTTTGCGCTGAAGCTCTTTTTCGACTTCCGGATTTTTCGTGTCCATCTGGTAAAGCCGGACGTTTTCGATGGAAATATCCACGTGGTCGGTCGAAAAAAACCAGCCTCGCCAGAACCAATCCAAATCCGTGCCGGAAGCGTCTTCCATCGTGCGGAAAAAATCTGCGGGCTGCGGGCGCCTGAATTTCCAGCGCTGCGAGTATTGCTTGAACGCAAAATCGAAAAGGTCTCGTCCCAGAACGGTTTCGCGCAAAATATTGAGCGCGGTCGCCGGTTTGCCGTAACCGTTGTTGCCAAACTGCAAGACCGAATCCGAGTTGGTCATAATCGGCACTTGATTTTCCGAAAGCATATATTCGGCAATCTTCGCCGGTTCGCCGCGCCCCGAAGGATAATTTTTCTCCCATTCCTGCTCGGACAGATATTGCAGAAAAGTATTCAAGCCTTCGTCCATCCAAGTCCACTGGCGCTCGTCCGAATTAACGACCATCGGGAAATAATTGTGACCGACTTCGTGTATGACGACCGAAATCAAGCCGTATTTCGCCTGCGCCGAATAGGTTCCGTCCGGATTCGGGCGCGGACCGTTAAAGCAAATCATCGGGTATTCCATCCCGCCGACGTGACGATTGCTGACGGAAATCGCGTTCGGATACGGGTAATCGAACGAGTAGCGCGAATAGACGTTCAGAGTGTGTATAATCGCGTGCGTCGAGAATTTGTCCCAGAGCGGGCTGGCTTCTTTCGGATACAGCGACTGCGCCATCACCTTATTTCCGCCGACGTTGTGTCCCTGCGCGTCCCAGATAAATTTTCGGGAAGAGGCGAAAGCGAAATCGCGGACGTTATCGGCTTTCCAAATCCACGTTTTTTTGCCCGACGGCTTGCCCGCTTCGTTCGCCGCGGCTTCATCTTTGGTAATGATATACATCGGCTCTTTGGCGGCTTCGGCTTGTTTCAGACGCTCGCGCCAGACGGGTTTTAAAACCTGATTCGGATTCTGCAAAACGCCGGTCGCCGAGACGACGTGGTCGTCGGGCGCGGTGATGCGGACTAAATAATCGCCGAATTCCAGCGTAAATTCGCCCGCGCCGAGATACTGTTTATGCTGCCAGCCGGTCGTGTCGTTATACGCCGCCATACGCGGAAACCACTGCGCGATGGTGTATAAATAATTATTGTCGGCGGGAAAATATTCGTAACTGGTGCGCCCGCCGTAAAGCAAGCCGCTGTTGATGGTATAATTCCAGTCAATCGAGAAAACAAAGCTTGCGCCCGGCGCGAGCGGCGCCGGCAAATCAATCCGCAGCATCGTCTCGTTCAGAGTATTTTTTAGCGGATTTCCGCGTGCGTCGCGCACGGAAGTCAGATTCACGCGACCTTCGTATTCACGCGCGGCGAGCTGTTCGACGCGCGCGAGCGGCATATTGCGAAATTCCGGCGCGGTCGCTGTTTTCTGCTGCAGGGAATCTTTGGCGAAAATATTCTGGTCGACTTGCAGCCAGATGTAATTCAAAGTATCCGGCGAAAGATTTTTATATGTGACGGTTTCTTTACCGATAATGCGCTGGTTGACGTCGTCTAATTCGACGTCGATGACGTAATCGGCGCGCTGCTGCCAGTATTTATTGCCCGGCGCGCCCGAAGCCGTGCGGTATTCGTTCGGCGTCGGCAAATCCGTCTCCAACTGTTTAAACTTATCGGAAGGCTTCGACTTCGACTGCGCGAAAACAAAACCGGCGCACGACAAAACAATAACAAAAGCGAAAATTTTACGTAATAACACGCCTTTCTTTTCTCCTCAAAAATAAATTCATTTTTAAACTAAAACGCTCTCGGGAAAGCCGGACAAATTAATAGCTTACTTGGTGTTACGCAGACGTTTATTTTTAGTTTCGGAAATAACGAGAGGAATTGCAAGCGATTTTTGTCCGTCAATAAGGAATGTAGGGGCACGCCCGCGTGCCTGCCCAATGAGCGCAGCGAATAAGCGTTTAAGAAATTAGCCACGAAATTTCACGAAACAACACGAAATAAATCAAAAAACATTTCGTGTCCTTTTCGTGTTCTTTCGTGGCTAATCCTTTTTCGCGCTCGCGCGCTCATTGGGCAGGCACAAGACCTGCCCCTACATGTTTAGCTTAAAATCAATTTTTACTCGCCACGTAATATTGATTTTGAATGTCGTGCGCGAGATGATGAACTTCAACTTTGGCGAAACCGGCTTCCGATAACATTTCGAGCGCTTTTTCTTCGCCCCACATCGCGCCGAGACCGTCGCCGTTTTCCGCCAGAGAAACCGTCATACAGTGCAGACAGGAAATCGTGTAAAGCAAAGGCGCAATCGGGTGCTGCATATTTTTGTGCACGTCGGACGAGCCTTTCATGTCCTGCATCAGAAAAATTCCCTGCGGGCGCAAGGCTCGGTTAATCGCTTTTAAAACCGCCAAAGGTTTCGCCTGGTCGTGAATGGCGTCGAAAGCCGTAATCAAGTCGAAGCTGTTCGGCTCGTCCAATTCAGCCGCGTCTTTGACTTCAAAACGGATGTTTTTCAATCCGAGCGCGTCGGCTTCGCGGCGTGCATTGTTGATTCCTTCTTCGGAAAAATCGTAGCCGTAGAAAAAGCTGTTCGGGTAAGTTTTCGCCATCAGATTTATCGCGCGACCGCTGCCGCAGCCGATGTCCAAAACCTCGATTCCCTGCTGCAGCTTCTGCCTGATGCCCGCGACCAAAGGCAGAATCGAATCAATCAGCGCGGGCAGAACGGTTTGCCCGCTGTCTTCCGCCATCACTTCGTGGAAACGCGGAAAATCCGCATACGAAACGCCGCCGCCATCGCGGAAACATTCGACGATTCTGTCCTCGACCGCGCCCAGAAGCGGAATATACTGCGCCATCGCCGCCAGATTATTCGGCGCGGACGGGCGCGTCAGAAACGCCGCGTGTTCCTTCGGCAGACGATAAGTTTCCCTTCCGGCATCGTAATCGACGATTTTCGCCGTCACCATCGCGCCGAGCCATTCCTTCACGTAACGCTCGTTTTGAGCCGACGCGGCGGCAATCTGCGCGACGCTCGACGACGGCAATTCAGCCATCGCGTCAAACAAACCCGTGCGGTGACCGACGCTAATCATCAGCGCCGTCGCCGCGTTATTGAGCGTCAAAACCAGCTTATCGGCAAACTGCTCCGCTTTCGACGCGCTAAAAGAATCTCCACTATCTAACATATATATAAAGACCTCCGGAAAATATAAATTCCGCCCGGCTCATTACTCAAAATGCCGGACGCTAATCATTATTCCCGATAGCCCGCAACGAATCTTTAGCCGGTTCTGAAATTTTTCTGATTTTTTTCTGAAAGCCCGCAGCTATCTGCGGTAGCGGAAAAGGTCAGAACCATCTGCGGTAGCGGATGGTTGAAGTCTGGAAAGTTAAAGCTTAAAGGCGAACGAGTCTTTCATTAACGTTCAACCGCCCGCTACCGCAGGCGGTTCTGACTTTTAATGAATTTTTTATGAGCGTTTTTCCGTCGATGTGTCGCGTTAATAAACAAGGCTGAGTTTGCGAGCTTAGCTTTCCCGCAAATCGGCGGGAATTTGTCGGAGCCGTCTGCCGCCCGCGGGCGATTGAAGGCGAGGGTTAGAGTGCTGGTTTCCGGTTTCTTCAAGTCAGGCGTGTCTTGAAATTAAAAACCAGAAACTCTCGACTTAAAACGCTCGTCGGCGGCAGGCGATTCTGAAATGAGCGATTTTCGGTAAATGTGTCGCGTTAATAAAGACGGATGAATCCGAAAAAGCTTTGAGAGCGAAAAGTCAAAGCAGAAAAAAGGAGCAATGAGAGATGCGGAACAAATTTGAAAAACCTGTCGAAGAAAGCGGCGCGGCGTTTGCGTTTGCCATCGTGATGCTGAATATTCTGATGCTTGCCGCCGTCGGCGGGCTAATCTGGCTGCTGCAAATGCTGATGACGCTGAACAGCCCTTTCAATATGGCTCTGCGCGAAATCGCCCTGCGCTAAAAGAATTGAGAAATGAGAAGTAAGAACTGAGAAGCAAGAAACAAATGTTCCCGGTTCTCAGTTCTCAGTTCTCATTTTTGGTTACGGCGTGACCGCAGTTTTTGCAATTGCCCGGTCGATGGCGGCTTGAACATCGATTGGCGTCAGAATTCTGCATCGCCACGATGTCGGTTTTATCATATACATCACATACGCGCACGACGAGCCCATCTGCTGAAACAAACAAGTGTATCTGGTCTTGCAGTCGGCATTTGCCTGCGCCAGAAGGTTGTTCAGGATATTGTCGACCTGCGCCTGCGTCAAAGCTCCCGCGCAAGGGTCGTAACCCGTGCCGGGAACGTATAAAGAAAGCTCTATACGGTCGTAAAGCTGCGAGTTTCGGCTAATCGTGTAAGTCAGACGGTCTGCCTGCGCTTCCAGATTAACGACATAAAAATCGCTCTGCCCTTCGCTGTTTTTGTATTGGATGACCGACTGCGTTCGATTGAAAACGCTGCCGGCTTTGACGGAATCCTTAGCCGTCAGCGAGTAAACCTTTTCGCCGTTATTATTGGCAAAAGAATAAGCGGAATTGGTTATCTGCAAACCTCTCGCCTGCATATAAGCGGCGGTTTCCTGCGCCATTTCGGCTAAACATTCTTCATCGGTAATCGTGATACCGGCGGCTTTGACGGCAGCCGTCGCGCCGGAAAGAGTAAATAAAAAAGCAGCCGTACAAAGTAAAGCTGCCATCTGCTGTAGGCGTTTAGATGTTTTTTTCATATGTTTGTGGACGCTTCCCGCAAAGATTCGAGAAAAGTTTTGTGGGAAACATTCTTCTTCCTTTGTATTTTTTTTTGTTTTGGGAAAAACATCTTGCAGATTATCAGAACAATTATTTTAAAGTCAATAAAAATCCGAAAAGGCGGAAACGCGACCGTCAAGGAGCGTGTCCGAGATGAATGATTCGAGACGTTAATTGAAATTCAAGCGCCCAATGCTTTACCTTGAGACACGCTCCTTGACAGTCGCGTTTCCGCCTGTTTGCTTCAGACACGAAAAAATCAAGAAACCCGAAACGCTCAAAGCGGAATCAAAGCCTACGGTTTATCCGGTTTGGCGGCGCGTTGTTTATTAAACGGCTTTTCTCACGCCCGAAAATCGGTTATTCTATATCTCCCTTCGGGTTTCCGCTTTGCCATCATGAAAAATTTAATTTTATCAATCGCCATCATTTTCGCTTTTTCTTTCGGTTTATCGGCGCAGGTTTACAACGACGCGACGCTCGCCAAAGTCCGCGAGCAGGACCGCGCGAGCCGCGACGTTTCCGGCAAGCTGCAAACGCTCGCCGCCGAAGAACACAATTATCGCGCCGACGTTTATTCGACGAACCGTTACTTTAAAGAAGCGCGCGAGCATTGGCAGAAAGTTCTCGACAATTACCCGGCGGATTCTCTTTTGAAGCCGAAAGCGCTGTTCGGCATCGCGCGCTCCTATATGTGGGAGCGCCAGTACGAAAAGGCGGTCGCGTATTTCGATTTGCTGACCAAAGATTATCTGAACACGAAAGAAGGACGCGAAGGCTTGGCGTTCAAAGGCGCGTCTTACGTGCGGATGAGCAGGAACAACGAAGCGGCGAAAACCTACGAGCAATACGCGACGATGTTTCCGACCGGCGAAAAAATCGAAAGCTCTTACCTGAACATCATCGACGCCCTGCGCGAGGCGAAACGCTACGACGAGGCAAACGCGTGGGTGGAAAAAGCCCGCGCGCGCTTTCTCGGAATGCCGACCGAAATCAACGCCCTGCACGCCCGACTGCGGATGGAAATCCATCGCGGCGAATGGAACAAAGCCGTCCAAGCGGCGGACACTCTGCGCGATTTAGGAAATTTTCGCGGCTCGATGACCAGCCTCGACGAAGTAAATTACCTGAAAGCCGTCGCGCTCGAAAAAGCCGGAAGACGTGCCGAAGCCGTCGCCGTCTATTCGACCATTCCCGACACGCTGACTTCATACTACGGCGGCTTGGCGACGGAAAAACTAAAAACCCTCAGCCCTTCGACGCCGCGCATCACCAAAACGGGAAGCGTCTCGTCATCGCTCGTCAAAGATTTCCCCGCGCCCTATCGCACCGAATTATTGCGTTACGCCCGCCCGCGCGGCATCGACCCGCGCTTTATGCTCGCCATCATGAAACAGGAATCGAGCTTCCGCGCCAACGCCAAATCGCCCGCCGCCGCCCGCGGCTTGCTCCAGCTCGTCTTCGACACCGCCCTGAAATACAACAAACAAGCCGGTTTCCCCAACCTCCAAGCCGAAGACCTATATCGCCCCGACGTCAACATCGCCATCGCCAGCGTCTACATCGACGACCTGCTCGACCAATTCGACAACCTGTACGAAGCCGTCGCCGCCAGCTATAACGGCGGCGAAGACAACGCCGCCCGCTGGCTCGCACGCAGCAAACCCAAAGAAGCCGGAATCTTCTCGTCCGAAGTCGGCTTCGCCGAATCCAAAGCATACGTCTACAAAGTAATGAACAATTACCGAATCTACCGCGAGCTTTACACCGAAGATTTAGTGCGGAAATAATTCAAATATCGATGTTTGAGAAAGTCCGCAACAAAATGCGCGAAAAGGTTAGCGGTCTTAAATACGTGATGACGATTCACGCCGAAGAAGAAATGGAAAATGATAATCTTTCCATCTTCGACATCGAAAATGCGATTCTCACAGGCGAAATCATCGAACGTCAAAAAGACCGAGACACCGACGAGTGGAAATATCTGGTTGCAGGTAAAACTCTCGATGACGCAGGTCTGGTTGTTGTGGCAAAATTAAGTTTGACTGATAAACTGGTGATTCTTACTGTTTACCGTGAAGATTATGAATACGAAAACTGAAGAAACTATTTGCGATAACTGCGGCAAAAGCGGCGCGAGAATAATTCACGTCACTAAAAGCTACGGCAAAGGCGCTAATCTGCTGGTTATCGAAAATGTTCCGGTCGTTTCCTGCCCTCACTGCGGTGAAAGCTACCTGACCGCGAAAACCCTGCGCGAAATCGAAAACATCAAGCGCAACCGCACTAACATCGCCGTCGAGCGCCCCGTTCCCGTTGCGGTTTTCGCATAAAGCAGCGAATCACTCGTATCAGATTTCAAAAGTCGCTGCCCGCGCCCTCACGTCTATTGAATTGTTCGACGCGGGTGTTTTTATCGCATTATTGATTTTGTATTCCTACGGCGGTTAAATTTCAAATCCAAACTCCATCATTTTTGCTAACTATCGCGAGAAAAAACGGAAATTTTCAGCTAAGATTTTTCCTACACTTATTCGATCTTTTATATTACCGAAATCAAACTCCGCCTTGTTATTTGTTTTACGTTTATTATCTCTAACCTTATCTATAGCAGTAATTGAACCGGATAATTTATTAAGAACAGGTTTGTCAAGCCACAACTTTATTCTGGCATTTATAATTTCAACAATTTTTTTACGATCTTTTAGTTTTGAAAGCTTATTTTCAGCAAATTGCTGTTCACGTCTAACTAATTCGGAATCGATTTCTTCAGGCATGATAAAACAACCTGTTTTGTCTTCTTTTTCAAGTCTCCCGGTTTTTAATAATTCCAAGATATATTTAGTGTTGATGCCGGCAAGATCTTTTGAAAGTTGGTCTAAATAATCTTGAGCCGGCTGTTCTAAATCCAGGCTAAGAGAAAAATCTAATGTAACAACACTTGCCGCCCTAAAAAAGCCTATTTTTATGCCTCTTTTTTGAATTTCCCTATGGATTTGGACGTAAGTTTCAGCTCGCTCCTTATATTGCGCCAGACTACTTAATTTTGCGATTTTACGTTCCAGCTCAGGCGGTATTGGAGGTAATGATTTAGACTTACAATTTGATGAAAGGGCGGATGTTATTTCAGAAGCTTTTTTTCCGTTTTTGATATAGATAACATATTCAAATTTGCTGCTTATACCAGGTTTACAAGTAGGAATGACTCCTAAAATGAATTTAGTCGGCTTCGAAAAGTTTCCATTTATTACGGTTCTTTGGTTAGGCACTAAAAGTCTTGTGATGAGATTGGAAATACTCGGGTTTTTATTTTCAGGTTGAAAGAAACCTTCTTCCGCAAATTGCGCTCCGCCCCAACACTTGCCTCCTGTTCTGGAAATGCCTGTTCCGCCTTCGACAAAAATATGCACTGTAAGATTGCCGCTTGAATATTCTGACAAATTAACTGTAAAGAAAGTCCAACTCGGATTGGCGCCGTCAAGCGTTCCGGTTCCTCTTTTGATTTCAATCCATTCGGTTTGTGCCTGAACGGGTAAAAGTATAGTGAAAAAACCGATGCTTAAAACTGTAATCCACAAAACGAAGTGCGAAGTATTTTTCATAATTTGTCTCCAAAATTTCAAGTTGCTTAAAAACCAAAAGCGTCGAACTTATGATTTGCGGAAAAATTTCCGTCTAATCCTCGTTTTGCGCGTATTATACAGAAAATTTTCCGCTCAACAATCTTTTCGCCGCGTGTTTAAGTTCCCTCACGGCGTCGGCGGCGGCGGTTCTTCGGCGTCGGGTTTGGTTTTTTGCTTTTCGACGCGGCAGGCGGAGCGCCAGGCTTCGAGGAGTCCGGCGTCGGCGGCGTCTTCGAGGATGTTTTCGCCGATTTGGGCGACGGTGCGCCGCGTTTGCATCAGGCGTTTGATTGAGGCTTTGGTTTCGGCGGTCGATGCGACGCCGACGCTTTTGCCCGCGTTTTGCTGGGCGCGGGCGGTTTGGAAGGCGGCGATTTTGTCGTTCAGATTTGCCGGTGTCGCCGAAGCTAAGCCGAACTCGGCGAACTTGGCGATGACCGGAGCGGTCAGCATCGCGGCAAAGCTGTTTGCCGTGTCGAGCAATTGCTGTTCGCTCATTGTGCCGCGCGGGAGTTTGAACGTGTTTTCAAACGCGGGTTCATCCGTTTTGATGGTCTTTGCCGTCTCGGCGATTTTCCGCAGTAAAGCGAGCAGGTCGGTTTTGGCGGCGTTTTTGTCGAGCGTGCCGTCGGTGCGGATGCCGCGCGCCGAAACGCGGTTCGCGCCCGCCGATTCCAGCACTTCGACCTCGGACGCGAGCGCGGCAAAACCGCCGGTCATCTTTGCATTACCGGCAAACGCGGCGGCGTTCGCGGCGTTAAAGTCAATCATTCTGACCGCCGAATTAAATTCGCTGATTTCTCTGTCAGTCATCTTTTTTATTTCTCCTTTTTTATGAGTTCAGCCGTAAAAATCGGGCGTCAAGTGATTTTTGCCCGCACGCGGCTGTTTTTCGTCTGAGTGGTATCCTGGTTTGAATAAGATAGCCGCGTCGTTTACGGCGTGGTCGAAAAATCAGCAACAATGAAGGGCGTTTTAACGTCCTTTTTTTGCGGTTTAAGCCAATCGGAAAGGGCGTTTTAACGCCCTTTCCCGGCTTCGACCTTTCAAACCACGCCGTAAACGACGTGGCTACCAATAACACAAATCAGGACACTATCTTCTTCTGGTATCAATCGTCTTACACACGGTATCTGTCATCTTACGCGCGGTATCAGTTATCTTACGTGC
>DASVWG010000209.1:0-17280 GCA_036389695.1 Pyrinomonadaceae bacterium | reverse complement strand
GTCGTTTACGGCGTGGTCAAATGAGGGATAAATATCGAAAGGGCGTTTCAACGTCCTTTTTCTTTGGCTTGAGCCAATTCATTGTCTGGGAAGGACGTTGAAACGCCCTTTTATTGATTCGTTTTTTCCGACCACGTCCTGCAGGACGTGGCTATTTTTTCCGGCAACACTCTATTAGGACACTACCGATTTTTAACAAACATTGACCTATGCAGATGAAATTGTTAGTATTTTTCGCAAAAATACTCTAAGGAGAAAATTATGCAGGAAAAATCTGAAAATACATCAACCTCTGCCAGCGAGCTTAGCTCTGTTCACTGCGGAGAACCTTGCCCTTATTGTAGCGGACATTGCAGACGACTCAATAGTCAGCACGGTGGCGAACGCCACAAATGTAATCAAAATGAGAATCACGAATGGTAATAATGATTGAAAAGCCTTGAATACATTGTTTATTTACTTTTAATTCATTGAATTCAAGCTAAATCATTGACGCGCTCGACATCAATCACGCCCGAAACGTTTTTGATGGCGGTGGTGACTTTATCGAGATGTTTTTTGTCGAAAACTTCAATGGTTACTTCGATTAAGCCTTGATTGTCGCGGTCGACGCGCGCGCTGGCGTCGCGGATGCCGGTTTTGATTTCGGCAATCGCGTTGGTGATTCCGGCGAGCATTCCGGTGCGGTTTTCGGTCGTCGCCAGAAGGCGCACGGCTTGAATTTGTTTATCGTCGCTTTTCGCCCATTCGACCTCGACGATGCGGTCTTTATTGACCATCAAAGCCTGCACGTTTTTGCAGCGCTTGTTGTGGACGACGATGCCTTTGCCGAGCGAGATGTAGCCGACGATTTCTTCGCCGCGCAGCGGGTTGCAGCAACGCGCGCGCGTCACCAGAAGATTGTCCACGCCTTTGACGATAATCGCGTCTTCACCAAGCCCGATAAGTTTTTTGACGGCTTTGACGCCGGATTGAAACGTCGTTTCCTTCTTTTTCTCCGGGTCGAGCTCGGCAAATTTTTCCGCGCCCAGATATTTGGCTAAAACGTTGCGCGGCAAGGTTTTGCCGTAACCGATGGAAGCCAGCAAATCTTCGATTCTGCCCAAGCCGTATTCATTGGCGATGCGTTTCAGATTTTCCTCGTCGGCGAGCACTTTTTTCACGGTCAGGCGAAATTTTTCCGCTTCGGTCGAAAGCAGCTTGCGACCGATTTCGATTGATTCGGCGCGCTGCTGCTCGGCAATCCAGTGGCGTATGCGATTTTTGGCTCTGGACGTGGCGACGTAATTCAGCCAGTCGCGCGAAGGATGCGAGCCGGGAGTTCTTAAAATCTCTATGACGTCGCCGTTTTGAATCTCGGTTTTCAGAGGCACGATGCGTCCGCCGATTTTCGCGCCGGTGCAGGTGTCGCCGACTTCCGAGTGAATCGCGTAGGCGAAATCAATCGGCGTCGCGCCGCGCGGCAGCTGTATGACTTTGCCCATCGGCGTAAAGGCGTAGACGTCTTTCGGATACAAATCCAGTTTTAAAGATTCGATAAAATCCTGCGAATCTTTTAAATCGGTCGTTTCCTCGACGAGCGGCAAAAGAAGCTTTTCGACCGTTTTCCGAAGCTCATCCAGATTCTGGTCGTCGTCGTGTTTGCCGAGCTTTTTCTCTTTGTATTTCCAGTGCGCCGCGACGCCTTCTTCGGCAACCTGGTGCATTTCTTCGGTGCGAATCTGGACTTCGAAAGCGTGTCCGCCTTCGCCGATAACGGACGTGTGCAGCGATTGATAGAGGTTATCGCGCGGAATCGCAATCCAATCCTTGAAGCGTTCGGGAACCGGCGTCCAGATGTCGTGAATGACGCTTAAGGCGATGTAACAATCCTTTTTATCGTTGTCGGTGATGATGCGGGCGGCGATTAAATCATAAACCTGCTCGATGGCGAGCTTGCGTTTTTTCAGCTTTTTCCAGAGCGAATACAGGCGTTTGACGCGCCCCTGCACGGCGACAAACGGAACTTCGTTTTCCGCCAGCTTTTCTTTAATCGTCCCGGTGATTTTTTCGAGCATCGCTTCAAGCTCGGGACGGCGGGCTTCGACTTCCGCCGAAAGTTTTTTGTAATCTTCGGGGTAAAGATTCTGAAACGCTAAATCTTCGAGCTCGCTGCGCATTTTACCCATTCCGAGACGATGCGCGATGGGCGCGTAAATATCCAGAGTTTCCTGCGAAATCCGCGCGCGTTTTTCCGGCTTCAGAAACTCCATCGTGCGCATATTATGCAGGCGGTCGGCGAGCTTGATAAGCACGACGCGAACGTCCGTTATCATCGCCAGAACCATCTTGCGCACGTTTTCGGCTTGCTGGTCTTCTTTGGAAAGACTGCTGATATGGGCGATTTTCGTCAGCCCGTCGACCAGTTTGGTGATTTCATCGCCGAACGAAGTGCGGAGCGTATCGAGGTCAACCAGAGTGTCTTCGACCACGTCGTGCAGAAGTCCGGTCGAAACCGAGACTTCATCGAGCCGCATATCCGCCAGTAAATCGGCAACCGCCAGCGGATGAACGAGATAAGGCTCGCCCGAAGCGCGCTTTTGCCCGCGATGATGCAGCGCCGAGAACAAATAAGCGCGGCGAATCACCTCCACATCAGCCTGCGGATGATTCTGCTCGACTTTGCCGATAATGTTCTCGATGCGAACCATATTAGAGAAATTTTAAGTTATGAATCCCGAATTTTGAATGTTTAGATGCGATAAATTCAAAATTCATAACTTAAAATTTAAACCTGTAATTATTCGTTTTTCGCCGTTTCTATAAATAAAAGGCGACGCTCAATTTTATTTTAATTGAGCCTCACCTTTTCATAAAATGATTTTTGCAGAATTTATTGTTTTGCTTCTTCTTCTTCTTCTTTTTTCCTGCGTTCTTCTTCTTCTTTCGCCTTGCGTTTGATTTCGGCTAAACGCGTAAACTCGGCTTTCGCCTTGTCGGCTTCGGCTTTAAAACGGGCTTCGTCTTCTTTTCTGCCGTCCATTTCCGCGACGCGCATTTCCTGAATCAGAAGACTCGTTTTGTAAGACCAAATCGAATCGCTGTTTTTATCCAAATCCAGCGCCTTGTTAATCAATTCCGTGCCGCGAGCGATACAACCCTTTAATTCTTCATAAACTTTCGGGTCGGTCGGCTTCACATATTGATATTCGTCCTTGCCGTCAACCTTGACGGTTTTTCTGACCGGCTCGACGCCCGTTATATCATTGGCGCAGGTGTTTTCTTTTGACGCCATCGAGGTTAAAGCCGTTGCTCTCGTTTCATTCGGCAAACCGGCGTCGTTGGCAATTTCATTCTGCCACGCTTTCCATTCCTCCGGCTTATTCGTCGTATCCAAAAGGTTCGCGACGGCGCTGATGGAACTGTTTAAAATCGATAAAGTGTTGTTGTATTCAGCGGCGGCTTTTTCATCGCCCGCACTGGCGTCCATAGCCTGTTTCTTTCTCGCCACTTCCGCTTTGTATTCCGGCACGACCTTTCTGTATTCGGCGACTGCTTCTTCCGCTTTTTCCGTCTGCGTGCGATTGGCGGCATATTGGGAATGAAGCGTGCGAGCCAGAAACAATTGTCCCAGCAGGTTGCTCGGGTCACGCTTGACGGCGTCGCGGAAAAGCGCTTCGGCTTCTTCAAACTTCTTATCCGAGTAAGCCTTCGCACCGTCAACCAAATCCTGACGCGCCTTGATTTGATTCCAAAATGAACAGCCGGCTCCGGTTAAAACTATTATCGTTATTAAAGCAAATATCCCTACACGAGAGACTCTCATTTTTTCGACTCCGTTAAATTTATTTTCGATTTGCGACTCGGTCAAGAAGGGGACGCTGATTTATTAGGATTGATTAGGATCAATCAGGATTTCTTTAAATAAAATCTTAATCAAGCTTATTTAATCCTAATAAATCAGTGTCCTGTTCTCCGTTTAATCGCTGACTACTTATCCAAATCGTCGACCTGCAAACCGACAGGCTGCGCTCCGGCAAACTTGACGGCGTCGACTACTTTTGCCACCTCGCCATATTTAATCGACTGCGGCGCTTTGATAAAGACTGTCTTTTCGGTTTCGTTCGTGCCTTCGCGGAAAATACCGTTTGCGTCACGATAATTGAAAACATCCGTCAGACTTTTCGTCAAATTGCTGGTATCCGCAATATTACCCATCTCATCCTTATTGAGCGTCAACTTGCCATCTCTATCGACAAACACAATCAGGGTGTTCGGGTTCGGTTTCAGAATTACATTCTGGTCTTCGGGTTTTGGCTCGGCAGGCACTTTCGCCTCGAACTTGCTCGGTTTCGACGGCGAAATGACCATAAAAATAATCAGCAGCACGAGAAGGACGTCAATCAACGGCGTAACGTTGATATTCGGAACGGCTCCCTCGTGCGCTACCTGGGTTTCTTCAAATAAAGCCATACTTTAAAACTCCTCATTGATGCGAAGACAAACTCTATTTTTCGCTTATTGACCGGTGCCTTTACGCTTGTCGGCGACCAATCCGATTTTATCCACGTTTTGCGCGCGGATAATATTGATTGCTTCGACGACGGTGCCGTAATTTACGCCCACATCGCTTTTGATATAAACAATGCGCTTATCGGTTTGCCCCTGCAGGCGGTCGTCGATTTTTTTCCCCATCACTTCCTTGATTTTGTCTCCGAGAACTGCCTTGGAGTATTTATCTTTGCCGATATAAAAATCAGAGTCGTTCGGGATTGCCACGACAACCGCTTTTTCATTGTTTATATAAGTGTCTTCTTCGGGTGAATTCATGTCACGCGGAAGATTAACCGAAACTCCCTGCTGCAAAAGCGGCGTCACCACCATGAAGATGATGAGCAGCACCAGCATAATATCAACCATCGGGGTGACGTTAATCTCAGAGTTATATTCACTATCTCCGCCAACTGATATTGCCATAGTTTATTTCTCCTTCATTAAATAATGCTGAAAGTTTTGTTGTAGAAATAACTACCTTCAAATTTTCAAGATTAAATTATCCGCGCAGCTGCTTGGTGCGCTGTTTGATAAAGTAATCAATCAATTCAGAAGCGGAGTTTTCCATTTCGACAGTAAAACTCGAAACCTTGTTTGTAAAATAGTTAAACAGCCATACCGCCGGAACCGCCACCGCGATACCGAAAGCCGTCGCCACGAGCGCTTCCGCAATTGCGCCGCCGACCGCGCCGATACCGGCATTCTGTTCGGTTGCCAGAGCGACGAACGCGCCGATAATGCCGACGACCGTGCCGAACAATCCGACGAACGGAGCCGTCGAGCCGACCGTTGCGAGCCCCGATAGTCCGCGCTTCAATTCGGCTTGTTTCACGGCAATCGCACGCTGCAAAGCCCGTTTCGAGGCTTCCATTTCCTCGCCCGATATATCGCTGTTGCCCTGGTGCGCGCTGAATTCCTTCAAACCCGATGAAACGACCATCGCGAGATGCGAATTCTTGTGTTTGTCGCTGATGTTAATCGCTTCGTCGACGTTGTTGTTTTTCAAAGCCTGTGCGACTTTCGGCGCGAACTGGCGCGATTGCTGTTTCGCCGCGTTGTAGGTCATCCAACGCTCGATGCCGATAGCGATGATGTAAATCGACATTAACAAAAGAATAATAACAACGAACCATCCGGGAATCGTTAAACTCTTTGCAATATCGTAAAGACCGAAAGAAATTTTAGGACTTGCGTCCGCAAACATAAAGAAAAAGCTTGCTAAAAATGTCATGGTTATCCTCCAAAGAAAATCAAAAAATTATTATTGCAAAGCTTGCGAGTTCCGCCCGCCTGCAGGCAGCTAATCATATCGGCTTAAAAGCCTCTGATAAGCGGAACTCGAAAACTTGCCGAAATTACTGAGCCACAAAATTATAGGTGATGATTCCCGTAACTTTTACCGGCGTGCCCGAAAGTAATGTCGGTCTGAATTTCGCCTGTCGCGCGGCGCCGACCGCAGCTTGCTGTAAAAGCGGATGACCGCCCGCCGCGCTCGCCGAGATAACGTTTCCGTTTTCGTCAATCGTCACCTGCACCGACACGGTTCCGGCGGCGCGCACCGCTTTGGCTGCCGGCGGATAATTCGGTTTCGGCAGGCTGATGGCGCTGCCGTTCACGACGCCTTTCGAAATAATTTTCGGAACCGGCGCTTTGGTCGGCTCCGGCACAGGCGTTTTCTTGATGACCGGCGGCGGCGTCGGGTCTTCTTCCGGCGCAGTCTGCTGATTATTGGTCTGGACTCCGCCTCCGCCCTCGCCCTCGCGATTGACTCCAGCCGAGGTCGTCGTTGGATTTGAGTTTACCTTGCCCAGCTTCGCGCCCGGCGGGAAGGATACGGCATCTTTCTTTCCGAGCGTATCGTCAGGCACTTTTGACGGCGCGTCGACCCTTGCCAGCGTATCTGTTCTGATAATTTCGTTCGTCGTCTTTTCGCTGGTCTGCTGTTTTTCCGGTTTCTGTTCCGGTTCCGGCGGCGGCGGCGGGGCTTCTTCCGGCAGCGGCGGCGCAACCAGAGTCGAAAGCTCCAGTCCTTCGTCGCTTGTGCCGAGGTCTTTGGCGAAAAGACTATAAACAATTCCGCCCGCAAATAAAGTCGTCACAATAATGAAGGTCGTCAGCAGAAATCCGCCTCGCTTCTTATTTTCTCCGGTGTGACTTTTCGATTCGACTAATTGGTCTAACATAGTTTTTTATTTACCTCCCTCTTATCCGGTGCCAATCGGGGTCGGGTCACGAAATTTTTCTTTATAACTGCTCTGATGAATAAAACTTAACCTTTGTTGTCATCACTTTTCCATAACAACCAAAACTGCTTTTCTGACGCGTTAAATTCTTTTAATGAGGCGGGTGAACGGACTTTGCCAGTCGGATATGCAAAGTTCCGCCAACTCCGTTTTCATCCTCAATAAACGAATCGGAAAAAAGCAGAAACGTATAAATAATTTTTGACCAGCAACGATTTGAAGTCTAAGATTTTGAAAACAGAAAGTCAAGGAAAATTTCTTATTTCCTTATGCTTTTTTCCAAAATCGCAAAGAAAATTTATAGAAAATTAAATTTTACAGTTAGGGCGACTCCAGTAAGAGTCGCCCTAAAGTTTTTCCCGGATTTTAGCGAGCCGCGCTTTTTCGGGCGACCGAGCGCCGCGAAGCGGTTGCCAGCGTATTGGCATCCTTGCGCGTTTCGGGCTGTTTGACTTTCGCCGCGCCGAGCTTGCCCTGCCACCAGATGGCAATCGGGCTGGCAATCGCGATAGTCGAATACGTTCCGGTAATCGAGCCGACAAAAAGCGCCAGCGAAAATCCCCGCAAAACTTCGCCGCCGAAGATAACCAGCGCCAGCACCGACAGAAAAACCAAGCCGTTGGTGACAATCGTGCGCGACATCGTCTGGTTAATCGAATCGTTCGTCGTCTCATACAGCGAACGGTCGCGATGCAGCGTCAGATTTTCGCGGATACGGTCGAAGATAACAATCGAGTCGTTGACCGAAAAACCGACCAGCGTTAAAAGCGCGGCGATGACGGTCAGGTTGATTTCCCATTGAAAAACCGAAAAGAACGCGAGCGTCACCAATACGTCGTGAAACACGGCGATAACCGCGCCCGCCGCATACGTCCAGTCGTAGCGATAGGCGATGTAAAGCAGAATTCCCAAAAGACCTAAAAGCGTCGCCGCCACCGCCTGATTGCGCAATTGTTCACCGGCGACGGGACCGACCGATTCGGTTCCGACGATTTTATAAGCGGCGCTCTGGTCATCGTTCAGAGTCGCCGTTCCTTCGGCTTCCTTGCCGAAAGTGTCGAGGGCTTTTTTCACGGTCGCGCGTCCGGTGTTGACCTGGCTGGCGTCAGCCGGTTGTCCTTCCGGCGTCGTCGTGGCAGCAGTTTCCTGTCCTTCGATAATCGGCACTTTAATCAGGACTTCGTCCTGCTTATCGGTCGATTCCTGAATCGTCGCATCGGCGACGCCGGCATTCTGCAAAGCGCCGCGAATATCGTCGGCGGGCGGCTTCTGCCGGAATTTCGCCGTGACGACCGTTCCGCCCTGAAAATCGACGCCGAGGTTAAAAGAATCGGTTCCGCCGGGAACGACCTGACGACCGATTGCCGAAATCAAACCGGCAAGAAGAATTACAACGGAAACCGCAGTCAGAATTCTGCGCTTTCCCATCCAGTCAACTTTTATATTCGTAAAAAATTCAAACATTGTTTTGTAAACGTCCTTCGTCCTTCGTCCTTTGTCCTTTGCAAATTGAATAAAATTCAGGTTCTCGAATTTATTTCAATCAGCGAAGAACGAAGGACAAAGGACGAAGGACAAATCTTAAATACTGAGTTTCTTCATATCCCGATTTCTGTCCAGCAGCCACATAAAAATCGTGCGCGAGACAAAAACCGCCGAGAAAAGGTTAATTAAAAGTCCGAGAATAAGCGTCACGGCAAATCCGCGAATCGGACCCGAACCATACATATATAATATGACGGACGAGATAATCGTCGTGATGTGCGTGTCGATAATCGTGATAAACGCGCGGTCGAATCCCAAATCGACGGCTTGCGCGACTGTTTTTCCGGCGCGCAGCTCTTCACGGATACGCTCAAAGATAAGCACGTTCGAGTCGACCGCCATACCGATGCCGAGAATCAAACCGGCGATGCCGGGCAAGGTCAAAGTCGAATCGAACATAATCAAAGCCGCCAGCGTCAGAATCATGTTCAAAACCAGCGCGACGACGGCGTTGATGCCCGAACCGCGATAGTAGATGAGCATAAAGATGACGATGAAAATCAAACCGGCGACCGACGCCGTGACGCCCGCGCGAATCGAATCCGCGCCGAGGCTCGGTCCGACGGTTCTTTCTTCCTGATATTCAATCTCAGCCGGAAGCGCGCCGGATTTCAAAGTCAAAGCTAAATCGTCGGCTGATTCTTTGGTAAAACGCCCCGAAATCTCGCCCGAATCGGAAATCTGCGATTTGATAAACGCGGCTGATTTGACTTGCCCGTTCAGCACGACCGCCATATAACTGTTGATATTTTTCGCTGTCCAGTCGCCGAATTTCGCCGCGCCCGCCGGTTTCAGGGCAAACGCAATCTTGTAATCTCTGTCGCCGCCCTGCGAATAAGCGTTCGCTTCGCGCAATTCGCTGCCGTCGACGATTGCCGGGCTTTCGACCACGACAAAGCGGTTCGGCTCTTTGTTTGCCGGATTTTGCGCATCGGTCGTCGTATCGTCACGGTCGGTATAAGGGAAAACTTTACGCGTGACCGATTCCTGCCCGCCGATGCTCTGAAGCGCCGCTTCTCTGGTCGGATAAGTCTGGACGGGCGACGGATTCGGCGGGCTGACGACTTTCATCAGCGCCAGCTGCGCCGTCTCGCCGATTAATTTTTTCACCCGCTCCGGGTCTTCGACGCCGGGCATCTGCAAGAGAATCTGCTGCGAATCCTGTCCGCCCTGTCGCGCCAGCGTCGGTTCCTTAACGCCGAATTGGTTAATGCGGCTCTCGATGATGCGCAGAGATTGCTCGACCGCCTGATTGCTCAAAGTCTGCTGCGCCGCCACCGGCAGACTCCAGACAATCGCATCGCCGGTTTCCGTCTGCGACCACAGCGAAAAATCGACTTTTTGCTTGACCGCGTCGATAACCGCCTGTTTTTGCGCGGGGTCGGTGACGGGCAGAGTAATCTGATAAGTCCGATTTCCGGTGACGAATTTAGGCTCACCGATCGGCAGATTCGCCGCTTGCGCGACGTTCTGCGCGGCAAGCCCGTTGGCTTCAGTAAAAGTTTTCAGATATTCTTCGACCTTCACGCGCATCACCAGGTGCGAGCCGCCTTTTAAATCCAGACCGAGATTGATGTTTCCGGCTAAGTTATTTTTGATGCCCGACCATGTAAAGTCGTTCGCGGTGAACGAATTACGCGGACCAAAAACCATATACAACGCAATCAGTGTGATGACTACGATAATTGCAGTTCTAAACAATAAAGTTTTGTTTTTCATTACTACTCGTTAGTAGTCCGCCGTCATTAATCGGTTGTCTTTCGCAAAGAGCAAAGGACTAAGGACGAAGGACTATTTACTTTCTGCTTTCTTTCCGACCACGGCGCTTTTACCGATTTCGAGGAATGTTTTGTCTGCGCTGACGATGATGAAGCTGGTTTCTCTGATTTCTTTTATTTTGCCGATAATGCCGCCGTTGGTCACGACTTCGTCGTTGATTTTCAGACCGGCAATCATTTCCTGCAGCTGTTGCTGCTGCTGCCGCTGCGGGCGCAATAAAATGAAATAAAAAATAACCGGAATCAAAAGAATCGGCAGCCAGCCAATCAGGCTGCTACCGGCACCGCCGCCACCATCTTGAAATAATAAAGCTACAATGTTCATTGTTTTAACGCAGACAGAAACTTCAATTATAAATTACGCACGGCGAATAATAAAACCGCCGAAGCTAAAAACAGCGATTTATTTGCGCGGAAACGGCAAAATCATGATTGCCTTTCCGCTTCGCCTTCACGAATTTTGTTTAAGAAGTCGTGTCGAAATCGGTTGAAGCTGCCAAGTTTGATAGAATCTCTTACCTTGCGCATCGTGTCAAGGAAGAACGCCAGATTGTGATGCGAAATCATCATCGCCGCCAGCATCTCGCCCGCCTGATACAAATGCCTGAGATACGCGCGCGAATAACGACGGCAAACCGAACACGGGCAATCGGCGTCGAGCGGCGCGGTATCCTGCAAAAATTTCGCGTTGCGAATATTGATTTTCCCTGTGGAAGTAAACGCGCCGCCCGTCCGCCCGTTGCGCGTCGGCATCACGCAGTCAAACATATCGACGCCGCGATAAACCGCCTCGACCAAGTCTTCCGGCGTCCCGACGCCCATCAGATAGCGCGGCGCGTCTTCCGGCATCTGCGGCGCGACGAATTCGATAACGTCATACATCACCGATTTTTCCTCGCCGACGCTCAACCCGCCGATAGCGTAACCGTCAAACCCGATTTCGACGGTTTTATCGAGACTTTCCTTTCTTAACTCGAAATGACTCGCGCCTTGAATGATTCCAAATAACGATTGCCGCCCGCTCAGGTCAGAACCGCCTGCGGTAGCGGGCGGTTGAAGATTAGCGGTTGAAGCGTCTGAGTTAAATTCTACATTTTTAGCTGAATGCGTTAAACCGCCCGCTACCGCAGGCGGTTCTGACACGAATCCCGTATCCATTCCCGCATTTTGCAGTTCCTCGAATTTATCTTTCGAGCGCTGCGCCCAGCGCGCCGTCATTTCCAGACTTTTCCGCGTCGCCTCGAAACCGGCTTGTCCCGGCGGGCATTCGTCAAAAACCATCACGATTTCCGAGCCGAGCGCGGCTTGAATCTCCATCGAAATCTCCGGCGACAAAAACTTCTTACTGCCGTCGATATGCGAGCGAAATTCGACGCCTTCTTCCGACAGTTTCCGCAAATCGGTTAGCGAAAAAACCTGAAAGCCGCCCGAATCGGTGAGCAGCGAGCGATTCCAGGTCGAAAATTTATGCAGACCGCCGCAGGCGCGAATCACCTCCGTGCCCGGACGCAAGAAAAGATGATACGTGTTGCCGAGAATTATCCGCGCGTCCAGTTCGTTTTCGAGCCATTCATAACGCACGCCTTTGACCGTCCCCTGCGTTCCGACAGGCATAAAAACAGGCGTCTCAATCACTGAACGCCTCGTCCGCAAAATTCCCGCCCGCGCATTTCCCTCCTGCGCGGTCACTTTCCAATCAATCGGTTTCATTTCCAAAATAAATGTAGGGGCACGCCCGCGTGCCTGCCCAAAGCGTCCGAAAGGGCGCTAATCAAGATTAATTGCTTAAATCTTGATTTTAATTTAAACGTTGGTTCGCGCTACCAGCGCTCATTGGGCAGGCACAAGACCTGCCCCTACATTCCGATTCTCCGCCCATTTAAATTTTTAAAGTTTCCTTTTCCCAATCAAAGCCCAGATGCGCTTTTCGCCGACCGCAATCTGCGAAACGATTTTGCCGTTTTCGTCAACTAAAACGGCGGACGGCGTGCCTTCCATTCCGAGTTTTTGGACGACTTCGCGCTCGTCGTCTAAAACGATGGTTGACTGAAAACCCAATTCCAGATTTTTTTCGATTTCGCCGCGCGACAAAAGTAAAAGATTCGGCTCGTCAGCGCCTTTCGTCTTGTCCCATTCGCGCAAATCTTCGAGCATCTGCGCGCAATAGCCGCAGGTGTTGCTCCAATAAGTGACCAGAGTTTTCCTGCCGCGAAGCGCGCTGGCGTTCAGCGTTTTGCCGGTGATGTCGCTGAGCGAAAATTCGGGAAACGCCGCGCCGATGTTTTGACCTTTGCCGTTGGTGATAAAGCGAACTTCGCGCTCGGCTTTGATTTTTTCGATTAGCTCGCGGATTTTCACGTCGCCGAAAGCCGGCTCGCTGCCGACGTTTCCGTCGGCGTTGACCAGAAAAGCGGTCGGCGTCCACGTCGCGAAATACAGTTCGGCAACCTCGCGTTCTTTCTGCAAAAGAATCTGTTCAAGCCCGGCGCCGCCGAACTTTTCGGCGTTCTCAGTTGCCTTGCCGCTGCTGATAAAAACGAAATTCAGCTTGTCTTTCAGCTCATTTTGCCAGGCTTCGATTTCCGGCAGAAGCGCCTTGCAGGGGTTGCAGGTCGGGCTGACGAAGAAAAGCAAAATCGGTTTATTTCCGGCTAAAAGTTTTTTTAAAGTAACCGTTTTTCCGTTCAAATCTGGCAAAGAAAATTCGGGCGCGGGCGCGCCAATCGGCAAGCCGTCTTCCGGGTGAATCAATTCTTCGCGCACCAGCTCTTTGCCGCCTTCGTGCGCGGTCAATTCCAGAATCTCGATGCGCCGCATAATCTGCGTCTGCTGTTCGGAAATCTTTTTTAAATAAAAAACTGCGGCGACCAATAAACCGACCGTCGCCAGGCTTAAAATAACCGACATAACATTATCGCCCCCGGAATCCGTGATACTCAAACCCTGATTTTCGCGCCCCTGCGCGACGAGGAAAAGCGCAAGTATCGCAAAAATAATATTGCGAATCAAACTCTTGCGGCTGACCGGCTCGCTCTTGATTGCGCCGAAGCAATGACAATCCGGCGCTTTGCCCTGCGCCAATTGCCAAATCATTCCGCCGATAAAACTCAAAAGCAAAATCAAACCGCCGATTGCGCCGAGCCACGACGTTTCGACAAACAAAAGACAAACGGCGAAAACGATTTCGGCGAAAGGCAGCGCGACGGCGAAGGTTTTCGCAAATTCTTCCGGCGTGCCGAAAGCTTTGACCGCCTTTTCCGAGCCTTCCAAATCGAGCAGTTTCCCGACGCCGGCGAGCAGAAAAATCGCGGCGAGAAAAAGTCTGATTAATAATAAAATCACTTCCATTTATAAGAAATTTTAACGCAAAGGAAATAAAGTAAAAAGGCAAAAGGCAAAAGGTAAAAGGCAAAAGTGAAAACTAAAATGTAATATTATTTGCCTGTCTCTTATTTTTGCCTTTTGCCTTTTGCCTTTTGCCTTAAATTTACTTTTCCTTCTTTCCTTTAGATTTGTGTCTTTCAACCAGACGAATCGGCGTGGCGAAAAAGTCGAATTCCTCGCGCAAACGGTTTTCGATATAGCGCATATAAGAAAAATGCAAACCCGCTTTGCCGCCGCCCGAAGTAAACAAAATAAACAGCGGCGGGCGAATTCCGGCTTGCGTGATAAACTGCACGTGAAGCCGCGAAAAGCCGCCTTTGACGGGCGCGGGCGCGCCGCCGCCTTTCGGCTGCGTGATATTGTCTTCAAAAAACTGGTTGAGCTTCGACGTTTGAATCCGCAAATTTCGCGCTTCGTTCGCCTGCGCGACGAGCGGCAGAATTTTCTGCACGCGCTGTCCGGTCAGAGCGGAAATCGTGACAATCGGCGCAAAGTCGAGAAACTTCATTTCGCGCCGGACTTCGCGCTCGAATTCATAAATCGTGTTGGTTTCCTTTTCTTCGACCGCGTCCCATTTGTTGACGGCGATGATGACGCTGCATCCTTCTTCGACGGCGTAACCGGCGATATTGGCGTCGAGATTCGTCACGCCTTCGACCGCGTCGATAATCAGAATCGCCACGTCGGCGCGTTCCAGCGATTTGCGCGCCATGATGACGGAAAGCTTTTCCGCCATTTCCGTCGTTTTGCCTTTGCGGCGGATTCCAGCCGTGTCAATCAACAAAAATTTCTGATTATCGACCGTCAATTCCGTATCAATCGCGTCGCGCGTCGTGCCGGCAATCGGCGAGACGATGACGCGTTCTTCGCCGAGAATTTTATTTAAAAGCGAAGATTTGCCGACGTTCGGGCGACCGATGATGGCGAGCTTGATTTCCTTTTGTTCGTCTTCTTCGGATTCTTCGGGAAATTCCAGAACGTCGAAAACTTCGTCGAGAAGGTCGCCGATGCCGTTGCCGTGTTCGGCGGAAACCGGCACGAGTCCGAAGCCGAATTTGTAAAACTCGGCGGATTCTTCCTCGATTTTTCTCGACTCGGATTTATTGGCGGCGATAAAAACCGGCTTGCCGATATTTCTAAGCATAATCCCGATTTCTTCATCGAGCGGAATCGCGCCCGCGCGGGCGTCCAGAACCCATATAATCGCCTGCGCCTGATTGATGGCGAAAGACGCCTGTTTGAAAATGTTGGCGGGAATTATCGCTTCGTCGTCCGGCACGATGCCGCCCGTATCGACCAGCTCGAATTTTTTCGCTTTCCATTCGACCTCGCCGTAGATGCGGTCGCGCGTGATGCCCGGCTCGTCGCCGACGATTGACTTACGGCTTCCCGTCAGCCGATTAAAAAGCGTGGATTTGCCGACGTTCGGGCGACCGATGATGGCAACCAGAGGATTTGAAATATTTTTACTCATTCACTAAAAATAATTGCATGTTTGATTTAAACAGACAAGATGTAAGATATTTCTTTCAGCAAACCTGGATAGGAGTTTTACATAATGAATTTTCAAATCGAGCAAGCCGTCGAGATTCTTTCGCGGACGCCGGAGGTTTTAAAAGCGATGCTCGGAAATCTTTCCGGCGATTGGACGATGAATGCGGAAAGCGCCGAAACCTGGAGTCCGTTTGACGTGGTCGGGCATTTTATACACGCCGAGGAAACCGATTGGATTCCGCGCGCCGAAATCATTCTCGCGCAGGGCGAAAATCTGACTTTCGAGCCGTTTGACCGTTTCGCGCAGTTTGAGAAATCGAAGGGAAAAACTTTGAGCGAGCTTTTGGAAACTTTCGCCGTTTTGCGCGGCAAAAATCTCGAAACCTTGCGGCGGATGAATATCACGCCCGACAAACTGCAACTAAAAGGAATCCATCCCGAATTGGGCGAGGTCAATCTCGAACAGCTTTTGTCAACCTGGGTGGTTCACGATTTAACGCACATCAGGCAAATCGCGATTGTGCTGGCGCGGAAATACGCGGAAAACGTCGGCGTCTGGAAGGAATATTTATCGATTTTGAAATAAATTAAAGGGCGGAAACGCAACAGTTATGGAGCGTGTCAAAGATTAATAATGTGACACACTGATTGAAATTCAAGTATCGAATAATTAACGCTGAAACACGCTCCATAACTGTCGCGTTTCTGCCTTTGTTTAAATAAAAAGCGCGGACTTCAAAATGAAATCCGCGCTTTTTTGAGAGACAGGAAACTATTTCTAGTTGTTGTCGTCATCGTCGTCGTAACGATTATCGTTATCGTCGTAACGGTCATTATCGTCGTCATAACGGTCGTTATCGTAACGGTCGTCATAACGGTCGTTTCTATTGTTATCAATCACGACCTGAAGAATGCCCGAAAGGATATTTCCGAGGATGCTGTAGCCGCCGTTGGAATATCTGCCGTAGCGATAGCGGCTGTAATAACCGTCTTCGTAGCCGCGACGGAAGCCTTCACGGAAATAATATTGATATTCGTTCAGCCCGACGTAATAGCTGTCGTAGCCGTACGACGCGTCCTGATAACCGTAAGCGTTGTTGTAATCAAAACCCCAGCCGTCTGCGCGGTCGGCGCGTCCGGCTTGGAAGCCTTCCGAATAACCGTCGTTGATGGCGCGTTGGAGCATCTGCGCGCCGTATGAGCTGGTGTAGTAATAATTACCGCCGCGATTATAGCGATAATTGTTTACATAATTATTGTACTGCCATTGCTGCAAGCGTAACTGGTCGCGGCGCAGGCGTTCCCAGTAGCGCTGTTCGTAACGCAGCTGAGCGAGACGACGCTGCTGTTGCAGGATGCGATAACGGTCTTTATCGATCGTCTGCATACGCTGCCAGCGCGAGTTGTTCTGCTGCTGCCATTGACGCCATTGCTGCGACGATTGATAACGGTTGTTGCGGTTATAATCGCCGCGCTGGCTCTGCTGCTGCTGACGCTGCCAGTCGCCGTTGCTGCGCTGACTCTGCTGGCGGCGCTGCCAATCGCTGTTATTGCGCTGCTGTTCCGATTGTCTCTGCTGCTGCTGGTCTTGAATCTGGCGCTGTTGTTGACGCTGCTGCCAGACTTGCTGTTGCTGCTGGCGCTGTTGTTCATTACTGCGCTGGTCGTCCTGAATCTGGCGCTGCCGGCGCTGTTGTTCCCAGCGTTGGTCTTGTTGCTGCTGTTGTCCGCGCTGTTGCTCGGCGCGACGTTGATTTTGCTGTTGACGCCACTGTTCCTGCTGCTGCTGGCGCTGCTGTTCAGATTGTCTCTGTTGCTGCTGCTGACGCCATTCCTGCTGTCTTTGATTCTGTTGCTGACGCCACTGTTCCTGCTGTTGTTGACGCGCCTGCTCGTTGCGCTGCTGCTGCGCCTGTTCGTTGCGCTGTTGCTGCTGTTGACGCCATTGTTCCTGACGTTGACTTTGCTGCTGACGCCATTGCTCCTGTTGCTGCTGGCGCTGCTGCTGCTCGGCTTGGCGCTGATTTTGACGCTCTTGCTGCTGCTGTTTCTGAGCGTCGTTTTGTTGCTGCATCTGTCGTTCTTTTTGTTCCCTGCCTTCGGTGCGGCGCTGGGCGTTTGCCGCGTCGGTCACCGCGAAAAGCGAAACGGCGAGAACGGACGAAACCGCAATCTGCCTAAAATATTTTGATGACATTTCCTACCTCCAGAATATTCAATTGAGGAGAATCCCCAAATGATTTATTTTTTTAACAGCAATAATCATTCCAAAAGTTAAATGTAAAAATAATAGCACTTAACTT
>DASVWG010000208.1:0-1879 GCA_036389695.1 Pyrinomonadaceae bacterium | reverse complement strand
CCGACGAAATTCTGGCTCGAAGGACAAATCGCCGACGAGCAGCGGCACATCGAAGAACTGGAGAAAATGACTTCCGAACGAAAAGCGCGGGCGGGAAATGAAAGAATCGTTTTGCGCCAGATAAGCTAGAAAATTTCTTTTGAACGACGTAAAGCCAAGCCAGTCATATTTCGGACTGGCTTGGCTTTTTTATTGGAGAAAAAATTATGAAATGACGGGAAATTCCAGCACGTTGTTTTTGACAACTTCGCCGCTTTCCGCTTTCTGACTGTTCAGACGATAACGCGCGGCGCTGATGGCGCGGTGCAAATCGTCGAGCATCTCGGCTTCCAGACGCATCGTTTTCTGGCAAGTCCAGCCGAGACTTTCCGTCCACGTCGAAAGCTTCAAAACCGCTTCTCCGTTTTCGACGGAAACGTCAATCTTTTTTTCGTCTGTAACAACGGGTAATAATTTGGTTGCAGTATTGCCGAACATATTTATAAAAAGAAATTGAAAGTCAATTTCAATAAGAATTATAACGCAAAAAAAGCTTTCGTCAAGTTTCCAATCGGGAAATCACGACGAAAGCGAAAATTATTTCGAAAAAAATGAAATTGACCAGAATAGGCGCTGTTTAATTCGGCGCGTCAAAAGTTTGCTGGAAATTAATAGTCAACCGCAACTCTGCTACTTAGAGATATAGTCAGATGCTTCCATACTTAGAAATATCTTCATTCGCCTGACATAGGTTAAATACAGTAACACCGATAGCAAACGAAAGAAAAGCAATAGCAAAATAAAGTAAAAGTCGTTTCGTAAATTTATGAGACGGCGCCGCGAATTTAAAACGCGGCGCGTCTTCCGCGAGGTTTTATTTCCTCGTTTTCCATTCGGCTAAAGTTTTTTCGAAATCCGCAGTATTGGCGGGCGGCGTGGCGGCTTTGCCGACGGCGACGGCTTTTTCGCCGGTTTCGACGGCTTCTTTGATTTTGCCCATTTCCGCCAGGATTCGGGCTTTGGTGGAAAGATTTCCGAAAGTTTCGCGCGCTTTGATGGAAGCGTCGAGCCAGCCGACGGCTTCTTCGTAACTGCCCTTGACTTTGAAGGTCAGAACATAGCCCGCGCCCTGATTAATCGGGCGAAAATCATCGGGTTTGCGATTGGCAATCGCTTCGCGAATCATCGCCACCGTTCTGCCGGAAACGTCGCCGACATTAATCGTAAACGGCACGGCAATCTTTTCCCACCGCAGAACGGTCTTCGCCGTGTTTTGCCCGACATCGCCGAAACTGATTGACATCGTTTCCTGAAAATCGCCGGTTTGCGGTTTTACTTTGACGCGCAAAGCGTCTTTCGTTTGGTCATATGTAAAACTGCCCCATTGGTCGTTAGCTTTGCTGAAAATGATAATCCATTCGTCTCTGTTCGGAATCGTATGCAGACCGTATTTTCCGGCGGGCAGAGGCTGACCTTCGATGGTCACGTCGCGGCTGACTTCAAAAGTCGTGTTTTCGTTCGCGCCGGTTCGCCAGACCTGACCGTAAGGCACGAGACACGGTTCTTCGTAGTTGGCTTTCGGCACGACGTTTTTCGCCTGACAGCCCCATAGCGTGCGCCCTTTGGTATTCGGGCGATGATAGACGATGGAAATTTTTGTGTCGCCGACCGTCTGCGTGATTTCCTGACGTTGGGAATCGCGCGGCAGCGTCAATTGAGCGAAAGCGCAAATACTAAAACTCAAAACGATGATGAATAGCAAACTGATTTTTTTCATAAATTACACACCCCAAAGCTCCACTTTTTCTATGACAAACTTTTTCTGCGATGAATCAAAACCGATTTCGACGCGGCATCCGCCTTCGAGACCGAAATAATTGAAGAATTTCTTTTTAGAAAA
>DASVWG010000207.1:0-2896 GCA_036389695.1 Pyrinomonadaceae bacterium | reverse complement strand
AGCCCGCAATCTTTCGGTGGCGCGCCAGCCGTAATATTCGGCGCGCCCGTCGGGAATCGAAAGATAAACGTCAATCGCTTCCGAAAATCGCTGCAATTGTTCGAGCGCGTAGCCTTTCAGAAAAGAAACTTCCGCTTTATTGGTCGCGCCCGCCACGCGCGTGCCGCCCAAATCGGGAAACGTTTGCAGCTCGTTCAAATCGTTCAGCGCGCTCTGCCAATCGTTTTTGGCGATGTGAACGCGCGCCTGCGCGAAAACGGCGAGCGCTTCGGGCAAGCCGCCTTTAAACGCTTCGCGCGTTTTTTGCGCCCATTTTACGGCGTCCGTGTCCTCGCCCGTGTCGCGCAGGATGTCGATGATATTCAGATAAGCGCGTTCGCTGTTTTCCTCGCCCGCGTATTTTTCTATAAAACGCTGGTAGCGCGTCAGCGCTTCTTTCGGCTTGTTGACGCGGGCGTAAGCGTTTGCCGCCTGGCTCAAGCCGTCGCGGGCGTAAGCATCTTCGGGAAATTCGGCGACGACGCGCTCGAACCATTTGATAGCTTCGTTGAAATTGTTTTCCTGAGTGTAGCCGCGCCCGATTTGATACAAAGATTCCGCCAGATTCGGCGACTGCGGATAGCGCTCGACGATTGCTATAAAATGCAGTCGAGCGTCCGCAAAATCGCGATTGAATTGATAAATTTTCGCGCGCTTGAAATGCTCGAGGTCGGCTAGGCGCGGCGCGGTTTTCCCGAAAGCGCCCTTTTCGCTGTCCATTTCGTCCAGACTTTTCGCGGCAATCAGCGCGAAATCGTCGGGCTGAGCCGGATTCGGCAGATTCGTCAGGAGCTTTGTAAAAACTTCGCGCGCCTCATTCGTTTTGCCGCTTTGCAGATAGCTCTGACCAATCAAAACCTGATTTTCGCGGCTCGGCTCGCCCGCCGGAACAATCGCCGCGACCGTTTTCGACCGGCTGTCGGTGATGGCGGCGAGCGGCTCGCCGGCGGCTGAAAGCTGACGGATTGCCGCGTCGAAATCCTTGCTTTCAAAATTGCTCCGCGCCATTCGCGCCTGCGCCGCCGGAATCAACAAACTGCTCGGCGCGGTCGTCAAAAGCTCGCTCAGGTAAACTCTTTCGAGCATCAGATTTCCGCTCGCGCGCGCAACCTGCGACAGGTGCCACAGCGCGTATTCGCGCAAAACCGAATTGCGTTTGACGACCGCTTCATAATTCGCCATCGCCGCCGCAAAATCGCCGCGCCGCTGCGCCACGCGCGCCAGCAGGTAATCGTAATTATTCACCTCGAAAACTTTTTTATCCGCCCGCTGAAGATTTTGCAGCTCGGCGGAAGCCGCCGCATAATCGCGGTTTTCGAGCGCCGCGCGAATTCTCTGGTGAAAATCCTGAGCGCCGACCGAAACGACCGAAAGCGCAAGAAAAAAAACGACGGAAAGTTTGACGTGTAGCATAGAAATCAAACTTATTGTAACCTATTGACTGCTAAAAAACAGAGATGACAACACAAATTTTAAGCGGCAGGGAAATTGCCGAAACCATCAAACGGGAAGTCGCGGAAGAAGTCGCGGAGCTTGCTTCAAAACACGGTTTTCGTCCGTGTCTGGCGGCGGTGCGCGTCGGCGAAGATGCTTCGTCGGCGGTTTACGTCGGCAATAAAGTCAAGACTTCGCAGGAACTCGGTTTAATCAGCGAGCATCATCATCTGCCAGTCGAAACGTCGCACGCGGAACTTCTTAAACTCGTCACGGATTTGAACAATCGCCCGGAAGTCGACGGAATTCTGGTGCAACTGCCGCTTCCGCCACAGATTGACGAAAGGGAAATTCTCGAAGCCATCAATCCCGAAAAAGACGTGGACGGCTTTCATCCGGTCAACGTCGGCAGGCTCGCGCAAGGTCAGAAATCTCTCGTGCCCTGCACGCCCGCCGGCGTCATCGAAATTTTAAAACGCTCGAATATTAACATCGCGGGCGAGCACGCCGTCATCGTCGGGCGCAGCAACATCGTCGGCAAACCGATGGCGGCGCTGCTTTTGCAGGAAAATGCGACGGTCACGATTTGCCATTCGCGCACTAGGAATCTGCCGGAAATAACGCGCCAGGCTGATATTCTGGTCGCGGCAATCGGACGCGCCGGATTCATTCGCGGCGAGCACATCAAAGAAGGCGCGACCGTCATCGACGTCGGCATCAACAACGTCTCCGACGCTGATTTTGCCCGCGAACTTTTTGACGAAACCGAAATCGAAAAGCGTCTGAACACGATAGAAAAGCGCGGTTTTACCTTAGTCGGCGACGTCAATCCGAAAGACGCGCGCGCCAAAGCCGGAAAATTCACGCCCGTTCCCGGCGGCGTCGGGCTTTTAACCGTGGCGATACTGATGCGAAATACGCTGGACGCGGCGAAGATGAGAAGAGGAATTAAGTCAGAACCGCCTGCGGCAGCGGGTGGTTTAACATAGACAATTCAAAACGTAAAGGTAAATTTAAGCGTCTCCAGATGCTAAACTTCAACCGCCCGCTACCGCAGGCGGTTCCGACTTGTTATGAATTTTGAAGAATATCAGGCGGAAGCGAAGCAGACGGCTTTGTATCCGCGACGTTTGCAGAATCTCGAATACCCGACGCTCGGACTGGCGGGCGAAGCGGGCGAAGTCGCCAATATCGTCAAAAAAATCCAGCGCGATTTCGGCGGCGAAATCACCGCCGAAACGCGGCAAAAGCTCAAAGACGAGCTCGGCGACGTCTTGTGGTATATTTCCGCCTGCGCCGATGAATTGGGCTTGACGCTGGCTGAAATCGCGGAATTCAACGTCGAGAAATTAGCCAAACGGCACCACAGAAAATAAATGTAGGGGCAGGTCTTGTGCCTGCCCAATGAGCAAAGCGAATAAGC
>DASVWG010000206.1:0-3336 GCA_036389695.1 Pyrinomonadaceae bacterium | reverse complement strand
GGTCCTCTTCTAAAAAGATTTCCCACCACGGGTATCCGCTCTAACAGGTCAAAAATGTTTGGCATTTTGGACTCTCCTTATCGAATTTAAGCAGACGCTTCAAAGAAGCTATTGTCTGCGGCTTCTATAAAAATGGCTCAGTCTGTAATGAGTAGCTCCGAGAATAAAGTCGGCTCTGCCGCCGATTTCAATCCGCTTCGTTTTATCCGGGTCAAAATGAACGAGTTGTTTTGTTTTTTCGTCCAATAAAAAAATCGGGTGACGCGCCGACTGGTTAAACTGCAAATTATAGCTTTTGCCGTCACTCGTCAGAAAATTTACCGGAGCGCGTCCCAGTAAGCCGTCCGAGTAATTTATAAACATCTCGTCAGGCAGCACGCCGCTTGCCGCGCCGATTTTAAGCCGCGTCCTGATGGGCGGAAAAAATTCCAGCTCGCCTCTCCGAAAATTTTTGCCCTGCATAAGGCTGTCATTTCTCCACAAGCACTCGCGCTGCTGTTTCCGACCGAAAGACTCTTTGTCCGGCGGCAGAGAAACTCTCCTTCCGTCCTGCAATAATTGTCCCTGCCCGGATTCTCCTCTGCACAGCAAGAACGGTTGCTCCCCGGCGCCGCGCAGATAAAGCCAATTCTCGCCCGGCAGACGAAGCGCGGAGCTGGCGTCCGGGAGCCACTTTAGAGGAAAATCGTCGGAAATCACTCCGTAACCGCGCGGATGGGGAAGCGGCAGCACGCAGCCGACAATTTCGATTGTGAAAAGCGGCATCTGGTTCTCCTCTTCCACATCGGCGAGCCTGGTCTGCGTCTCAAATCTTTTCCCGCGCAAACTCAGCCCCGCCGTGCCGGCGGAAGAAGAAGAATCAGCGGCATAATCAAATTCAAATGTCTCTTTCGCGCTTCCGGACGAAAGATACGGCGCGGTCGGGAATGACCAAATCCACTCATTGGTCGCGCTGTTATATTCGACCGCCAGCGGCGCGGGTAAAGCCGTCGTGTAAATATCACAGCCGGGCAAATCGCCGATGGTGATTTCTTTGCGCCCTCGCGGAAAATAGACGGCGGACTGCAGCCAGTGCGCTTCGCGCTGCCAGTTTTCAAGATGCCGCGCCAGCTTGCCCCTGTCGCTCACAATCAATTTCGCGGTTAAAACGTCTTCCCATTTCAACGGATTATTCCAGCGGCTAACCACGCCGACCGTGCCGGCTTTAACAAAGTCGTTGGCGTTCAGCAGACAAAACTCAATCCCTGTTTCGCGAACGCGCGGTTCTTCTTTGTTTCGTCTGAATCTTCTGAACAATCCTGTTTTTTTCCTTTTTTGCGGCAGCAAAGTAATTACCGAACTGTTTCCGGCGTTTCCTGACAGCTCGAATCTTAAATCGCCGAATCCCTGCCCGTTCCACTTTTCCTCTTTTTCATAAATACCCAGAACAGCCTCCGCCAGTCGCCGGACATAATCGCTCGCGGCGAAATATTCGTCGTCGGCGCTGTGATAGCAAAGGTAAAGCGTCAAAAAACCGCCGCCCTCGTCCGGCGGTTTTGAATCTAAATGTTCAAACAGCCATTGCGCAAGGCGATTTAAATCTCCTCTGTTGTGACTGATAAAGCTTTCACAAAAAGGTAGTTCAATCATCTTTCAGTCTTTTTCCAGCTAAACTGAGGCTGGCGATTAAGCAATTTTATAAGCGCGGCGGCAAAAGCCTGCGCCTGACCCTGCCCGCCCTGCTCAATTGAAATCGCCCCGCTGACGGAGCGCTCCAGACTTTTTGTCGCGTCATTCCAAATCCCGATTGTAAAAACGAATACCGAGTAATCTTTCAGCGTTTTCTTGTCCTGGCTGACCTCTTCGCCTTCCGGACTCAGCGTTCCCGTTTTGCTGAAGATGGTAAAACGCGTCTGCCCGCTTCCGGTCACATGTCCGGTATTGCCGCTGATGCCGCTGATAGTTTTAATCAGTGCGTTATGAGCCGTTCCTTTCGGCAAAGTCGAGTAAACGACGCCCTCAAGTTCGTGCAGCAAAGCCTCGCGCCATTGCGCTCTTTCCGCTCCGGGAAACCATTCTCCGGCGGACGCTTCCGGCGTCGGCTCGCCGTTAGCCAATATCCGGGCGTTAATTTTCCTGCCCGTGACGATGCGCGCCATAGATTGCGCCAGAAAAACATTAGACCATTCGCCGCCGATGCTGCCGTAGGGCGTGAGAGATTCGTCGGGATTGAAGCCGCCGCCCAGCAGAATCGAACGCAATTCGGTAAAATTGGTTACGTCCGCAAAAGCGAAATTCGTAATTTCAGGCGACACTTTATCAAACGAGCCCGGCTTGTTAAGCAGGTTTTTGTCCTTGACTACGTCAGCCCACATCGAATTGGCGTAACTGCCCTTTTGCACGTCCTTTCGGGCGCGCGTGTCGAAAAGCTCGTCGAGTTTTGAAGCCAGCGGCGTCGTCTCCAGATAATTGACATGTCTTTCGCCGCCGACGGCGGAAGGATTGAACATATTCGAGGGCGACCATTCGGGCTTGCCGAGCGACGTTCCCGAATCCGTAAGCTCAAGACGCAGAGGCGATGAAGCCAGTTGAATGCTGCCGTTCTGCTCAAAACGCGGAAGTCTGCGACCGCTTTCGGTATTGCACATTCCGAGCAGCGCCAAGCTTAAAGCGTAAAGATTGTCGGACGGAGCAATAAAGCCCGACCATTCGATGGTCGTCGCCCCGTCGTGCCCGGCGATGCCTTTTTTCCCGCCCATCGGCATACCAAACAAAAGCTGTTTGTTCGAGCGTTTGTCTATTAAAGTCATCTGGTAAAGATCATTAAAAGAATAAAGCGAAGCCGCCGCCGTAAAAGGTTTGATGGCAGACCCGATAACGTGTCGCGGAAGATTCAGGTTTTCGCGATCGCTCGCCGGATTGTTCGCCGCGGCTGAATCGTTAGGGTCTTGCGGCGTGCCGTAATCTGAGGCGAGAGCGAGCAATTCTCCGGTATTTGAATCCATCAGCGTGACAGCCATTCTCCTTGACCCTGATTTAAGCGGCACGGCGGGAAATGCCAGACCTTCCTTCCGGCATTTTTCCGTATTACTGGCTCCGTCCAGGCAGACTCGCCAGCGCTTGATTAAATCGTAAACCTCCCGGTTTAAGTCGGCTTTGATTGTTAAGGCAATATCTTGATTGTTTTCCTCATTCTCATTTGTAAGGTTCACGGCGTCGGTGATTTGCTTCGCCATATAGAAAGAATCGCCCTGCGGGTAGAAACGCTTCACCTGACCGTTCACCCAGGTTGGCAGGGAAAACGCCCCCAGTCGAGCCTGATTATAGATAAAAACGTGACGCGGAACTTGTTTTGGA
>DASVWG010000205.1:0-8641 GCA_036389695.1 Pyrinomonadaceae bacterium | reverse complement strand
GACGCTGCCCGTCAAAACATTAAGAAAATGCAGACAACGCGCGACCGCCCAGCCGCCTAAGTTTCCGCTGCCCGCGCTGCGCCAGTTGTGCGCTGAAAACCTCGTTCCCGCGCGACCGATTTGCCGCGCGACTTCAACAATCATCTGTGCGGAAACGCCGCTTTCCGCCTCGGCAAATTCGGGCGTGTATTCGGCGTAAAGCTTTTCCAATTCCGAGATAAAATTTTCGAAAGTAATTTCGTCAGAACCGTCTGCGGTAGCGGGCGGTTGAAGTGGACCATCTGCGGCTTCTGAATTTTCCGAGTCATTATTTTTTAAGTTTCGAGCCGGTTGCGTTAAACCGCCCGCTACCGCAGGCGGTTCCGACATTTTCCTTAATTCCTGCAAAGACTCGCGCCAGTTCACCCAGTTGCGCAAAAAATCTTCGTTGTAAAGTCTTTCGCGAATCAAAATATTCGCCATCGCCAGCAAAATCGCCGCTTCGCTGCCCGGGTAACTCGGCATCCAGTAATCAGCCATCGAAGCCGTGTTTGAAAGCCGCGTGTCCATCACCGCCAGCTTCGCGCCGTTCATCATTCCCTCGATAATGCGCTGCGCGTGCGGGTTAAAATAATGACCCGATTCGAGATGCGCCGAAATCAAAAGAATAAACTGCGCGTTGCCGTGGTCGGGCGAAGGACGGTCTGCGCCCTGCCAAATCGCGTAGCCGAAACGCGCTCCGGCGGAACAGATATTCGTGTGACTGTTGTGCCCGTCAACGCCCCAAGCCTGCAAAATCCTATCGATAAAACCTTCGTGACCGGGACGCCCGACGTGATAAACGACTTCATTGCGGCGGTCTTCCTGCAAGGCTTTGCGGATTTTCGCCGCGATGTCGTCCAAAACCTCATCCCACGAAACTCTTTCCCATTCGCCCGCGCCGCGCTTCCCCTTGCGCCGCATCGGATAAAGAATGCGGTCAACGTCGTTAATCTGATTAATCGTCGCCGGACCTTTCGCGCAATTCCGCCCGCGACTTCCCGGATGATACGGATTCCCTTCAAATTTGCGAACGCGCATCGTTTCCTTATCGACGTAGCTCAAAAGTCCGCAACCTGCTTCGCAATTGAAACAGGTCGTCGGGATAATCATATAATTTTTCTTCTCGCGCCTTTGCCCGCTCAACGCCTCGTATTCCGTCCAATCGTCCCATTTCTCCGGCGGCGGATAACTCGTCAGCTCGCCCGCCTCCGTCAGACGCGGAAGCTCAAACGATTCTTCCCTGTGCAGATTTTCGATTAAATGCAGCTTTTCGGCGATGCGCTCGATAAACGACGGTTTATGTTTTTGCATAAATTTCTAACTTAAAGGAATTCTTTGCGGCGCTTTTACCCAGATATGCTGGGCGAAATACAAGCCTGTCAAAATCAAAACTCCGGCTAAAGCGAACGCCCAGATTTGTCCGGCGAACATTAACAGCAGCGGCAGAACGTTGCCGACCAGAATCATTCCGAACCAGAAGGCGCGGCTGAATTCGCCGCTTGTAATCATTTTTACGGTCGCGTGCGCGTCGTCGGTCGTGTGCGTGGTCGTCAGCTCGATGGCTAAAGTTATCAGGTGAAAAATTAGTGTAATGATTGTCGAAAACGTCAAAGCCATTATAAAACCGTCGCTCGTTTTGACGAATAAATTTGTCAGCAGAAAGACCGCCAAGCCAGCCATTAGCGAGTGGATGAGCATATGCAGTCCGAGCATCGGGCTTTGCCAGAAGTCGCGTCCTTTTGCCTGGGCGAAGAGAAACGCGGTGTAAATCGCCGAAAGCAGGGCGAAAACGATTCCGAAAGGCTCGATAAACTTTAATAAATTTTCAAAGCCTAAGAATGAAGCCAGCAGCCAGAGCGTTAAAATTCCGCCGTAAGCGGTGATGATGTATGCGCCGCGCGAGAGCCACGATTTGAATTGCGGTCGGAAAAGAACATTCAGGAAACGGTCGGGGCGACCTAAATCCATAATCAACAAAACGCCGGTGATTGCTAAGAAAATAAATGCCGCGATTGCGCCGATTTGTTTGAGCGTTTCGGGAATTTCCATAAAATAGCCGCCTGCAATCGGGATTAAAAACGCTCCGGCGGCGATGGCTTTGGTCAGAATGTAGGCGGAAACTTCCCAGCCCCAGAGGACGCCTTTGCCGGGCGCGTCGTATACGCGGCGCGGTTTTTCCGAGGCGGATTTGAATTTTCCGCGCGGCTGGATTTGAACCAAATTTTGCGGCACGGTTTTGTCGGCGTTGGTTTTGATGCGTTCTTCGGCAAATTTGGCGTAATGACCGACGCCGGACGATTGGCTCGACCACATATAATCGGTGTCGGGATTCGCCTCGGTCGGTTTCAAGGACGCGGTGTCGCCGTCGATGTAGAAAAGCTTCGGCTTCGTTCCTTTTTCCGGTTTTCTTACTGAAACTGCTTCGCGGGCGAGCAGTTGCGAAATCTCGGTCAGAGGATTGTCCATATCGCCGGAAATGATGGCGTGTTCGGGACAGACGTTGACGCAGGCTGGCTCCAAGCCGATGTCCGTGCGATGCGAGCAGTAATTGCATTTCGCCGCCGTGTGTTCGTCCGGGTGCATATAGAGCGCGTCGTACGGGCAGGCTTGCGTGCAGGCTTTGCAGCCGATGCAGCGGCGGCTGTCGAAATCGACGATGCCGTCCGCGCGGGTGAAAAGCGCCGTCACCGGACAGATTTCGACGCACGGCGCGTCGGCGCAGTGATTGCAGCGCATCACCGAAAAAAGCCTTCGCGTGTCGGGAAAAGTTCCCTTTTCGATATACTTGACCCACGTTCGATTGACGCCGACCGGAACTTCGTGTTCCGCTTTACACGCTACCGTGCAGGCATGACAACCAATACACTTGCGGTTGTCGATGATAAAACCGTAATTCATATTAAGTCTTTTATTCCCAACGGGTGTTTCCGCACACTTTTTGAACGCAAAGGCGAAGAAATAAGCGAAACTCTGTGAAACTATAATAAACTAAATTAGAGAGAATGCTGAATGGAATGAAGATGTTGCGGATAGAAAAACTAAAATAAATGTCTTGTACGAATTTAATGTTGTTGGAAATATAAAATAGCCACGTCGTTTACGACGTGGTTTGAAAGACCAAACAATTAAAGGGCGTTTCAACGTCCTTGTTTTGCTAAAGCCGCAGAAAAGGGACGTTGAAACGCCCTATTTTCGATTCGTCTCTTTAGACCACGCCGTAAACGACGTGGTTATATGCAGCACGAACCGGGACAGTCCCAATCCTTATCAACCCAGCATCTGTTTCAATAAAAAAAGGGCGAAGTAAAATCGCCCTTTTCCATTGCTCGCCGTTTGACCGGCTTTAATGGCGCACGAAAGCATTCGGAGCGGGCAAATCGCCGTTTGTACCGAATTGCGCGGCTGAAAATCCGCTCGTGCTCTTGAGCAGATACCAGTTGCCTTCGGTTGGACGGAAAACGCCCAAATCGGCTTTGCCGTCGCCGTCGTAATCCGCCGGAACGGGTCGGTCGATGCCGATGCCGAACTGCGTCGCGGTGAAAGTGTCCGCGCCGCTGTTGATGCGATACCAGACGCCGTCAGACGGGCGAAAGACGGCGATGTCGGTTTTTCCGTCGCCGTCGTAGTCTGCCGGAACGGGTTTGTCCTCGGAGACGCCGAAGTGGAAGCCGACAAACTGGTTGGTCGAGCTATTGATGCGATACCAGTTGCCGTCACTCGGTCGGAAGACCGCGACGTCCGTTTTGCCGTCGCCGTCGTAATCGCCTCTGACCGGAACGTCGGTGCTGATGCCGAACGGAACGGAAATGAAATTCTGCGAAGGAATTCCCGTCGGGCGAGCAATATACCACGAGCCGGTCGAAGGACGAAAAACGGCTAAATTAGCTTTGCCGTCGCCGTCGTAATCGCCGGGCACGGGAATATCGCCGTTCTGCCCGAACGCGACCGGTCGGAAACCGGCGGTCGATTGCAGCAGATACCAGGCGCCGTCAGCCGGACGAAAGACCACCATATCGGTTCTGCCGTCGCCGTCATAATCTGCCGGAACGATTAAGTCGCCGCTGGCGCCGAACTGCGTCGTGTCAAAATTCTGCGACGGCACGCCGGTCGGTCGGGCGATATACCATGAGCCGGTCGAAGGACGAAAAACCGCGAGGTCGGCTAATCCGTCGCCGTTAAAATCGAAATCGGGCGGATTAATCAAAAGCGGAATACTGTTGAGCCGCGCGATTCCGGCGCGCTGCGCGTTTTCGATAGTGGTAAACAGCCCGCCGACGACCGTTTTGCCGTCCGGTTGAGCGAGAACCGCTTTGACTTCGGCATTCGCGCCCGTCAACAGGTGATACTGGTCGAGCGCGCCGTTCGACAAAAGCCGCACGATGTTATTGCGCGTGAAATCGCCGACCGTCGCAAATAACCCGCCGACAAAAATCGTTCCGTCCGGATGCAAAGCGATGTCGTTAAGCCGCATCGTGCCGGTGCTTGACCTAAAGGGCGGCGCTTGAAACGTCGAATCGATAGTGCCGTTGTTATTGTTCCGGCTGATGCCGCCGCCGTTGCTGATATGCAGGTATTTCCCGTCGGGCTGTCTGATAAGTTTATAGACCTCGTTGGTGTTGACCGCATTAAACGTCGTATCGACGTTGCCGTCCGCATTCAGCCGCGCCAGATTTGTGCGCTGGAAGCCGTTAATGCCGGAGAACGAGCCGCCGATGACGATTTTTCCGTCGCTTTCGACAATAACCGCGTAAATCACCGCGCCGTTAATAATCGGGTTGAACGGCGCGTCAACGCTGCCGTCCGCATTCAAACGCGCCAGACGATTGTGATTAATATCGTTGATGCTGGAGAAAGTGCCGCCGATAATAATCTTACCGTCCGGCTGAAGGGCAATGGCATGAACCGCTCCGTCAGCGATTAGATTAAACGCCGCGTCGCGCGTGCCGTCCTGATTAAGACGAATCAGATTCATCCTCGGCGTGCCGTCGAAAGTGGTAAAATTGCCGCCGACCAGAAGCTTGTCGTCCGCCTGTGTCACCACGACCGATGGCGCAACGTCAAATCCGCCGAGCGGGTTAAAGCTGGTATCGACGCTGCCGTCCGCATTGAGCCGCGCAATTTTATTGCGGATAATTCCGTTTATTTTATCAAACTCGCCCGCGACGATAATTTTGCCGTTTGGTTGTCGCGACAGCAGCGAAACCGAGCCTTTCGTCGCCGGTAAGCCGAAGTCGGTTTCAGGAGTGCCGTCCGGATTCAGTCGTCCGAATTTGTATTTCTGGTTGTCAAACCTTCCGAAAAACACGATTCTGCCGAGGCTGTCGACATTAAAATGGAAGAAAAATATGTTGGTGGGCGCAGTAAAAGTATTGTCTATCGCGCCGTCCGGTTTGAGCCGCATTAAGCTCGAAACGCCAAAAGAGCCGCGCACGAGAATCTTGTTGTTGGGCAGCACTTTAATCTGCGCGACAGAAAGCGGAGGCGGGTTGAAATCCAAATCCACATTACCGGCAGGATGCAGCCGGACAAAGTCGCTCCGCGCAACCCCGTTAACACTGGAGAAAGCGCCGCCCATCAGGATTTTTCCGTCCGGCTGCACGGCAACCGTATAAGGACGCGGGACGCCGAAAGGAGCGCAGTTGCAGACGAGAGACGGTCTTTCAAACGTCTGGTCCTGCGTCCCGTCCGCGTTATGCCGGTAAATGCTGCCGCCTTGCGCTGTACTGCTGCTGCCGTCGAGACGATAAAATTTTCCGTCGGGCAAAAGGACAAAATCGAGTACCGCATCGTAGAATCTGCCGCTGACGCTAATCGGGTTAAACGTCGGGTCGAGCGTGCCGTCAGGGTTCAGTCGATGCAGCGAATGCGGACCGCCGAACTGATGGAAAATGTCCGATTCCAGATAAACTTTTCCGTCTGGCAGAACCGCCCAGATTGTGCCGGTGATGCTGATGCTGCCGAAACCTCTGTTTAATGCCGTCGGAATCTCCGCGTCGAGGCTGCCGTCGGAATTAAAGCGAATTAATTTCAGATACGAAACGCCGTTCGGTGCGCCCTGCGCTTCGACGACAAACAAAAGCTTTCCGTCCGGCTGCAAAAACGGCGTCGCCGGCGGGCAGAGCGGACAGTTAAAGGTATTGTCGAACGAGCCGTCCGGGTTGAGGCGAAAAAGATAACGTATCGAAGTGTTGTCGACCTGCGAGTAAACCGCCGACATAATCATTTTGCCGTCCGGCTGAATAATTATTTTGCCGGTCGCGCCGGCGTCGGCAAGAAAGGTGCTTTCCTTGGTCAACGTCGGATTAAACGCCGCGTCAACGACCGGAATCTGCGCCGCCGCGATTCCGGCAATCATTAACAAAAAACACAATGAAACCAGCGATTGAACGAACTCTCGCCTTATCTTCGCCTTCGAATGCATAAAATTTTCTCCTGGATGGGCGGTTATGAAAAATAAGGATGGACTTTGATTATTCTGCCAGAGTATAAAAGTTTATTGAGGAAAACGCAATTATACTTAAACGTCTAAAAGGTGATTTTATAAAAGGTTACGCCGTTAAAGTGAAAAGTGAAAAAGTTTTGCAGCCGCGAAACCACAATGCTTTTTCACTTTTCACTTTTTCACTTTTTCACTTTTTCACTTTCAGCTTTTAAACCAGCTTTCCATCACCGAATCCTGCAAAATTATCGTCTGGTCGCGTTCGGGTCCGGTCGAGATTAAGCCGATTTCGACGCCGATTGATTTTGACAGAAACTCGACGTATTCGCGCGCTTTGGCGGGCAAATCCTCGATTTTCGTAATGCCGAGCGTTTCGCTTTGCCAGCCCGCGAGCGTTTCGTAAATCGGTTTTATCAGCCGCAAATCGTGCGAGACAGCCGGAAACGTGTCGATTCTTTCGCCGTTGATTTCGTAACCGACGCAAACCTTGATTTCCTCCAGCGCGTCCAGCACGTCCAATTTGGTCAAAGCCACCGAATCGAAGCCGTTCAGCTCCGCGGCGTAACGCGTCGCGACCGCGTCAAACCAGCCGCAGCGACGCGGGCGTTTCGTCACCGAGCCGTATTCGTTGCCGCGCTGGCGAATCAGATTGGCGACCGTTTCCTCTTCGTCCATCATCTCGGTCGGAAACGGACCTTCGCCGACGCGCGTCGCGTAAGTGCGGACGATTCCCAGCACGCCCGTGATGTGATGCGGCGGAATGCCTGCGCCGACCGACGCGCCGCCCGCCGTCGGATTCGACGACGTCACATAAGGATAAGTTCCGTGGTCGACGTCCAGCAGCGTCGCCTGCGCGCCTTCGAGCAGGATTTTTTTCTTCGCTTGCCGCGCTTCGGCAAGAAAATGCGAAGTCTCGGCGACAAACGGTCGCAGGCGGTCAATCAAAGGCGATATTTCATTGAAAATCTGGTCGGCGTAAAGCGGCGGCTGACCGTAAAGCACGATAATTCGATTGGCTTCTTCCAGATTGCGCTCGATTCGCATGCGCAGAACTTCGGGCGAAAGCGCGTCCGAGACGCGAATGCCGCGCCGTCCGGCTTTGTCTTCGTAAGCGGGACCGATGCCTCTTAGAGTCGTGCCGATTTTCTCATTGCCCAGGCGTTCTTCCGAAGTGTGGTCGAGCGCGCGATGATAAGGCATTATCAGGTGAGCGCGGCTCGAAACCTTCAATCTTTCCGGCGTAATCGAAATTCCCTGCTCCGCCATCTGGTCGACTTCCTCGAAAAACGCTTTCGGGTCGATAACCATCCCGTTGCCGAGCACGCAGGTCGAGTCTTCGTGAATAATTCCCGAAGGCAAAAGCCGCAAAACAAACGCTTTCTCGCCGACATAAACCGAATGCCCGGCATTATGCCCGCCCTGATAACGCGCCACGATGTCGAAGCGGTCAGCCAGCAAATCGACAACTTTTCCTTTTCCCTCGTCGCCCCATTGCGCGCCGATGATAACTATAATCATAAAACGCGTGAATCGTGAATCGTAAATCGTAAATAGTTTCTGGTTTTCTATTCACGATTTACGCTTCACGATTCACGATTCCTCCATTCTTCTTTTAGCATTGCGTAAATCGCCCAATCGCCGAAACGATTGTCGAAAAACTCGACCTGCCGGTGAATGCCTTCGAGCTCGAATCCGAGACGTTCGGGAATCGCGCGGCTCTTTAAGTTTTCCACATTGCAGTTTATCTGAATCCGGTTCAGCTTCAGCTCGTCAAAAAGATATTCAATCAAAACGCGGCAGCAGCGCGTCATCAAGCCTTTTCCTTCGGCTTCTCTCGCCAGCCAGTAGCCGATATGCGCGGATTTATTGTTCTGGTCGAGATTATGAAAACCCATATTCCCGACGATTTTCCCGTCCAGCACGACGCTCATCGCAAAGCTGCCCTTTTCCGCCAAATCTTTCAAATTCCGCCCGATAAATTCGCGCGACGAATCGACCGAATAATTATCATTCGCCCACGGCATCCACGGGCTTAAACGGTCGAGATTCCCGCGCACGACGGCAGTCAATTCTTCCGCGTGCTGCGGCAGAGGCAAAATCAGTTTCAGATTTTCATCAATTTGATAGCCGAACATTACGTCGTGAATCGTAAATAGTGAATCGTGAATCGTAAATCGTAAA
>DASVWG010000204.1:0-6650 GCA_036389695.1 Pyrinomonadaceae bacterium | reverse complement strand
TCAGCCACAGCGTTGACACGGCTCGAAAATTTTTGCCAGCCGCCTGTTCCTTCCAATTCCCTGACATCGCCGCTCGTGCCGAGCAAAGCCGCCAGATGACCTCCGGCAGATTGTCCCCAGACCCCGATGCGCCCGGCATCGAGGCGATATTTTTTAGCATTGCCGCGCAAGAAACGGACGGCGCATTTGACGTCTTCAATCTGCGCGGGAAACAAGGCTTCGCCGCTCAAACGATATTCGACGCTGACGCCGATATAGCCGCGCTGCGCGAAATGGACAAGCGCGAAAACGCCTCTCTCTTTTGTGCCTTCCGACCAACCGCCGCCGTGAAGAAAGATGATAACCGGCAGCGGCTTGGAAAGTAATTTTTTCGGTCGGACGATATCCAGTCGGAGCGGTCGCGTGCCGCCGTTTCCGTAGATAATGTTTGGCAAAAACTCCACGTCCGGCGGAATTTTCGCGCCGAGCATTTTTGCCCATTCATCCGTCGAAACAGGCGAGCCGAGTTTTTTAAGCTGGTTAATCTCAAATTCGTTATTGGGAGCTAAAGACAACGCTTTGCGATAAAATTCGACGGCGAGATTATTTTGTCCGTCAGCCATATAAGCCTCTGCCAAACTGTCGTAAGTATTGGCTGAAGACGGATAAGCTTCCGTGTTCAGCCGAAAAATCTCGATGGCTTCTTTCGTTCGTTTTTCCCGGATAAATTTGTAGCCCAGAGAATTCAACGCCGACTCACTGAATAAAACGGCGTTCGGGTCGCGTTTCTTTGCTTCCGCAAAAATCTCGCGCGCTTTTTTTACGCCCTCTCGCTCGATTGTCTGAAAAAATGCTTTCTCGGTTTCGCTTCCGGCAACATTTTGACTCACAACAGCGGCGGCTGTCATGAATAATAAAGTAACGGCAAAAGCTAGATTTTTCATTGCTTACATCTCGTTAATCAAATAAATAGCTTGACTTCCCTGATAAATCATTCTTAAATCAGGACAATTGATTTTACCTTTTCCAACACTTCATTCAAATCAATCCGGCTCACGTCATCAACCCGCGCGCAAATATCCATCAACAATTTATCCTGTGCGTTTCCCTTTTGTTTAGCGACCGAATAAGGCAAATCTTCGCGGAAAGTAACCATTGAATATTTGGAAAAATAATCGGGAAAAGTTTGTTCGAGCCGCGTTTCCAATTCTCTTTTGCGGACAAAAACCGGGTCGGCGACGGCGTCGCGCATTTCGTAGAAATTTTCTTCCGCCATCTCGGCAATCGCGTCGGTGTTTTCCTTTCGCAATGTGCCGTATTCCGTAAAAACCGTTTCCCAGTTTGCGCCGTGTTTTTCGATGAGCTGATTTAAAACGCGGCAGTCTTCAAACGAGGCGTTCATTCCCTGCCCGTAAAAAGGCACGACGGCGTGTGCCGAATCGCCCAAAAGCAGGCTTTTGCCGCCGACGTTCCACGGGAAACATTTGATTGTGCCCAAATTTCCAATCGGATTGGCGAAAAAATCTTCGACGAGCGTCGGTATCAGCGGAATCGCGTCGGCGAAATTCGTCCGGAAAAATTCGAGTAAAGAAGCGCGGTCTTTTAATTGCTCAAAACTGTTTTCGCCCGTGTGCGCGAGAAAAAGCGTGCAGGTAAAACTGCCGTCGAAATTCGGCAGCGCAATCATCATAAATGAACGCCGCGCCCAGATGTGCAGGGCGTTTTTCTCCATCAGAAAATTATCGCTCTTGTCGGAACCATCTGTGGTAGCGGATGGTTGAACGTTTATAAAAGACTTGTTTGCATTTAAGGTTGGACTTCCAAAATTTAAACCATCCGCTTTCGCAGATAGTTCTGACGCAGGCGGAATATGCAGTTCCTTGTAGCCGTGTTCGAGAAACTGCTGGTAAAAATTAAAACGCGGAATGCCGCCGTGCAGCATCGCGGCGCGAACCGCCGAACCCGCGCCGTCGGTGGCGATTAAAGTGTCGCCTTTGATTGATTTTTTATCGCCTGTCTCGGTGTTTTCAATCAACGCCTCGCCCGTTTTGCAATCGAAATCGACGCATTTTTCGTTGAAATAAAACCTGACGCCGTCATATTTTTCCGCTTCGTTTATCAAAGCGATGTTCAAACCGGCGCGCGAAACCGAGTTGATGTATTCGCCTTTTCTTCCCGAATAAGGCAGAAGTTTTGTGCTTCCGCGGGCGTCGTGAACCATCCGCCCGAGCATCGGCACGGCTTCCGCCAGCATATATTCGTCCATCCCGACCTCGCGCAGAGCGGCGATTCCTCTATCGGACAAAGCGAGATTTATCGAACGCCCGGCGGCAACTTCGGTTTTTCTCATATCGCCGCGCGCTTCGTAAACGTCCGCTTCGATGCCGCGTTTGGCAAGATAAATGCTTAAAAGCGAGCCTGCCAAACCCGCGCCGATGATGATTACTTTTTGTTTATTCATAATCGATTTCACATATTGTAATGGCTTATTTCATTCTTCGCCAGATTTGCCGCCAGACGAATATTTATAAATCGAAAATCTCTCACCCTGCCCGTGTCCTGATTCGGGCGTGATTTCCGTCTTTACAAATTGGAGTCGATAAAATTCCGATTATCAGAATTATAAAAAAAGGAGTTATAAAATATGGAAGTAGTTGTTCAAATGGCATTTATCGAAGATGGGGCAGGCGGGCGGATGCCGACGTTCTGGCTGCTCGGATTTTATCCGAGCGTCGCTAAAAAGAGCGCTAAACACGGAGATTACTGGGCTGAATGGCTAGACGATAAAAGTATTATGCCGATTGCTCATTTAATGGAGCGAGCGTATCGGCTAAACCAGATGGTGATATTTAAAAAACCGGACGACACAACGCAGCGACTGCTTCGCGCATACCAGCGCCGGGCGCGGCTGAAAGCAGATATATCCGTGGCAATAAATACCGAAGGCGGCGGCAGATTATGGCAGGGCGATTATAGATTCGGCTTTTTCGTCGAGCAGATGCTTGCCAATCAATCAGACAAGGACGGCAATAAATGGGAACAACTGCAGTTAAGCATCATCGACCAAACCGAACAATATCCGGCAATAGAATAAAACGCCGGGCGACTGAAATAAAGCAGCTGTAACCTGGCGCAAAGCTAACGTTCACGCCAGACAAATTTTCAATGTTTCGGCAAATTTATAGACGTCCGTAAAAGTATTGTAAAGCGGCACGGGTGCGACTCGGATAACGTCAGGCTCGCGCCAGTCGGCGACGACGCCTTTTGCGGTGATGGCTCGGAAAAGATTTTTGTCGGCGTCGCGCACGCGGATGGAAAGCTGGCAGCCGCGACTCTCGGGATTGGCGGGCGTGATGACGGAAATGCGCTCGTCTTTTATTTCGCCGAGCAGAAATTCCAGATAGCCGGTTAATTTTCGTGATTTTTCCGTTAAAGCTCGCATTCCGGCTTCTTCGAAAACGTCGAGCGAGGCTTTCAGCGCGGCGAGCTGGAAAATCGGCGGGTTCGACAGCTGCCAGCCTTCCGCGCCTTTTATCGGCTGGAAATCGGACTGCATCAAAAACCGCGTTTCCTTATCGTGTCCCCACCAGCCGGCGAAACGCGGCAAATCGAAACGCGCGGCGTGCCGTTCGTGAACGAAGCATCCGGCGATTGCGCCCGGTCCGGCGTTGAGATATTTATACGAGCACCACGCCGCGAAATCGACGTTCCAATCGTGCAGATGAAGCTCGATATTTCCCGCCGCGTGCGCCAAATCGAAGCCGACGACCGCGCCGATTCGGTGTCCGATTTCCGTGATGCGCTTCATATCATAGGCTTGCCCGGTGTAATAATTGACGCCGCCGAGCAGAACGAGAGCAATCGAATCGCCGTTTTCGACGATTGTTTTTTCGATGTCTTCGGTTCTTAAACAAGTTTCGCCCGCGCGCGGCGCGAGTTTAATGAGCCAATCGCCCTGCAAGTCAGAACCGCCTGTGGTAGCGGGCGGTTGAGCATTAATAAAAGACTCGCTCGAATTTAAGTTTCGACTTTGAACACTTAAATCCTCTGTTTTGTCAGAGTTTAAAACTGACTGTGTTAAACCGCCCGCTACCACAGGCGGTTCTGACCTGTTTTGGTGAAATTTTATCTGCGACTGGACGGCGTATTGGTCGGACGGAAACGCGCCCGCTTCGATAACGATTTTGTTTCTTTCGGGCGTCGGGCGATAAAAAGAAACCATCATCAGATGCAGGTTGACCGTCAGCGAATTCATCACAACCGTTTCAATCGCTTTCGCGCCGACGATTTTTGCCATCTGTTCGGTCAGCAATTCGTGATACGGCAGCCACGGATTTTGGGCGTGAAAATGTCCTTCGACGCCTAAAGTTTCCCAATCTTTTAATTCCTGTTCGATGCGGGCGCGCGCGGTTTTCGGCTGGAGTCCGAGCGAATTGCCGGCGAAATATAAAACGTCCGCGCCGCCGGGCTGTCTGGGAAGGTGAAATCTTTGGCGGAACTTCCGCAGCGGGTCGCGCGTATCCATTTCGGCAGCGAACGCGCCGGAAGCTTCAAATTTTGTCGGTTGCATCTGCATTTATATTGTTTATCCGAATTTAACGGATAAAGAAACGTTTTGAAAGCGGCGGTCAAAAATTTTGAGCCAATAAATTTATTTCCCGCGCGTGGTACGTTCTGCCGATTTTTTACGCTTTAACAGTTTGAAGGCAAAAAGCCTTCGACCAAAATTATAATTCATAGGAAGCAGCGGAGGCTATAATGAAAAAATTAATTCAGATTTGTGCAGTCTTATCTTTAGTATTTGCATTCTCAATCGTTTCGGCGCACGCGCAGCAGACGGTTAAACAGTATGAGGCGAAAATTCCCTTTGACTTCAACGTCGGTCAGAAGGCTTATCAAGCGGGCAACTACGTGATTAAAATTTCCAGATTGGCTTCGAACGGAATTATTCTTTCGCTCGAAGACGAAAATAACAACAAATTGCAGAGCGTCATCGTTTCGGAAACCGGCAATCTTTCGCAAGACGCGCCGAAATTGATGTTTGACGTGCAGGACAACCAGCGTTATTTAACCAAAATCTACACGCAGGAAATCGGCTTGTCGCTCGGCAAATCGAAGACTGAAAAAAACGACACCGTCCGGAAACAGCAGCCGGCTAAAAAACTGCCGACCGTCGCGGCATTGCCCCACAGAGAATAAACGAATTAAAAAACGCGGAATGCGGAACGATGAACGGAAGAAAGTTTTGAATTATGAGTTTTGAATTTTGAATTAAACAATTTCCTATTAATTCAAAACTCATAATTCGAAACTTCAAAATTTGTTCATCGTTCCGCGTTCCGCATTCCGCATTTATTTATCTTTTCCGGCAAATTTAAAAAAGCTCCGCAGCCGCTCGACGCAGGCGATTTGCGGCTCGATTGCCGGATTATCGAAGAAGCTCGCAATCGAGTCGCGGACGCAGGACGGAGCGGAAAATCCCGCGCCGTGCGCAAGCCACGGAAGCTCGAAAAAATAACCGTTCTGCAAATCCCGCGCCGTCATTTTTCCCCATTCCGGCGGCGTGTAAGCGTCGTATTCGCCCGCGATAATCATTGTCGGAATGTCGCTTTTGACCGGCTTGTTTTCGATTGATTTGGCGGGCGCGGCGTTCCACACGCCGCAGATTGCCGGAAGCGACTGCACGACGTAGCCTTTCAGATTCGGATAAAGCGACGCCTGCGCCGCGATTTTTTTCGGATTTTCAAACGGAAATTCCTCGCGACACCAGACCGAATAACGCATTCCGAGCGAATAAAACGAAGGGCTGATTTTATCGTTCGCATAACCGGCAAGCGGCGCGAAATCGCGATTTGAAACGCGATGAATCTGCAAAGGCGCGGAAACAATCAATTGCGAATCGCTCGAAAGCAGATAATCAATCGCCCACGTTATCAAATCATTTCCGTTTAATTGAATCCGCGTCGTTTCTTTGGTTTTCGCGTCTTTGGCGTCAAGCAAAACCGGCTCGGCGTTGGCTCGCCTGATAGCCGCGTAAAAATCATTTTCCAGATTCGGAAAATTTTTCGCGCATCCGGCATCGGCGCGGCATCTGGAAAAAAGCAGATTTAACGTTCGATTGATGCCGTCCACGCCGACTTCGTCGTAATTCACCTGCGGCGGCAAGGTCGATTCGATGACGACGCTGCGAACGCCTTTCGGATAATCGCGGATGACGTTGAGCATCAGGCGCGCGCTGTAGGAAACGCCGTAAAGATTGATTTTTTCCAGCTTCAGAGCGCGCCGCAAATCTTCGATGTCAGCCGCGCTTTCGGCGCTGTTGTAAGCCGATAAATCGATTCCCGCTTTCAGCAATCTATCGCGGCAAACTTTTACCGCGGCAAGCTCGCGCCGGTTGATTTCCGCTTCACCGAGCCTTTGCTTAAAGCCGCTGATTTTCGCTTCGTTAACTTCGGGACATTCCAGCGCGGGCTGCGCGTATTTCGTGCCGCGCTGTTCGAAAATAATCATATCGCGGTTTTTCAGCCACGGCGAAGACTTTCTGCCGCCGACCAGTTTCAGAGACGAAGCGCCGGGTCCGCCCAGCGTGCGCAAAACCGGGTCGGGCTGCGGCGTCGCGCTGTCGCTTTTCATAATAATTAACGGCAGGCGAATCGTTTTATCGTTTTTCG
>DASVWG010000203.1:0-3299 GCA_036389695.1 Pyrinomonadaceae bacterium | reverse complement strand
GCCGGATTCGACAAAAATTTCCGCAAATATTCAAGCGAAACATTTTTGGCGGCAAAAGATTTAACCAGCTCGACGCCGCGCGCGGCGTCTTTCGATTCAAATCTTCTAACCTTAAATTCCATCCAGGCTTCATTCACTTTTAGTTTTATTTTAGCGATTCTTCAAATCTCTGCGCCATTTCCTTCATCAATTCGCTTTGCGTTTTCGGATTCCAGCCGTGTCTGCCGGTTCGATTATACATAATCCAGCCTTCATATTTCGGCGCGGCTTTCGTCAGAAAATCGTCGAACAGGTGAACGCCGTTGTTCAGAAAATAATCGTCCGCTTCGCCGACCCAGATGTGTATCTTGCCTTTCAGACGCGGCGCGAGCCTTTTCCAATTTTGCTCGACGAACAGCCGCAAATCGTATTTTTTCCAATTCCCGGCGACGGCGCGATTGATTTTGCCGGTTTTCGCGTCCCACAGCGGCACGGGACGACCGTCAGCGCCGCGCGGGCTGTAGACGGCGTTCCACGCGCCCCATTGACCGCCCGACATCGTGTAGCTGTCGCCCGCGCCGAGAACGTTTTCTTTCCGGCATTCGAGCCGCATCGTAAACTGCGTGTCGCCGTTCGCTTCGCGCGCCGAGGGACGCTCAAAACCGTTTTTATTAACGTATGCGTTTTCGTCCTCGTAAATATTAATCAGCTGATAAGCGCGAAAATCGAGCGGGTCGGGAAAGCCCGACCACGTGCCGTTAAAATAATCCGGATAAAAAATTTGCAGCGCCAGCGAAACCCAGCCGCCGGTCGAGCCGCCCGTCAAAAATCTCGCTTCGGGTTTCGCGACGGCGCGAAACTGCTTTTCGATTTGCGGAATCAATTCCTGCGTCAGCGAGTCGCCGTAAGGTCCGCTGTTCGCCGAATTTATTTGATACGAATCCCCGAAAGGACCGTCGCCGTCCAGATAAACGCCAATCATTCGCGGCGTATCGTCCGCCAGCCACGTCTTTCGGAAATTCGAGTTCTCTTCCATCAGCCGTCCGGCGCGCGTAAATTTGGAGCCGTAACCGCCGATGTTAATCAGCAAAGGATAGCGCCGCGCCGGTTCGCGCGCGTAATCGCGCGGCAGAATGACGCCGACGCGCAGAAAAATCGGTCTGCCGTGAAACTGGCTCAGGCTCGGCGATTGAATTTTCAGAAATTTGACGAATTCGGTATCGGCGGGCATTTGTTCGGGCAGCACGATTTTGGTCAGCTCGAGCTTGACGGTTCCGCCGCGCTTCGCGTCCAGCGTGACTTTTCGCACCGCGCTGTATAAATTTCCCGGCGCGTTCAAAGAGCGCAAATCATTATTGGTGTCAAAAAGCGCCTGCACATAATAATCTCCGGCGGGCAACGCGGCGAGATTTTTAATCGGATACGCGATTGAATCGTTATCGATGACGGCTGTCGTCCTGCCCGCTTCAAAATTCTCCACGTCTTTCGCCAGCATCGGCGGCGCGTCGAGGCTGACGTCGCCGTCAGCCGTAAATCGCGGCTCGCGCCCCGCCTGACGGTTGAGAAAAACAAACAAACGCCCTTTTTGCGGCGCGGAAATCAGCCCGCGCGCAACGGTCGTCTCAAATCGCAGCGCGGTCGTCTGCGCCGAAACGCACATCGAGAGAAAAAAGAAAAATAATAAACAGGGGGCGATTTCTTGAAGCTCGATTTTTCGGGTGTGTTTCATTTTTGCTCTTAAATTCTAATGTAATTCAATGAAAGGCAGAAGCCCGCGCGTAGAAAACGCAAAGTGCAAAATGCAAAATTGCAGGAAGATTTGATTCTAAATTCTGGATTCTTCTTCCTAATATTTTGCATTTTGCGTTTTGCATTCAATTCCGCCCTTGCCTGACGCGTGGGCTTCTGCCTTTTTAATCCGCTGATTTTCCTACTTCAGTTGTTCAAATAAAAAAGCGAAAATGTCGGCTTGTTTTTCGTTTTGCTGCTGTTTGCCCGTCACCAGCCCGTGACCGCCGTCGTAATCGACGCGCAATAAAACCGGCTTGCCGCTCATCGTCGCCGCTTGCAGGCGCGCCGCCATTTTCGCCGCGAGCCACGGCTCGACGCGCGGGTCGTTGATGCCGGTCGTCAGCAAAACCGCCGGATATTTGACGCCGTTTTTTATTTTGTGGTAGCCGTCCATCGCCAGCAAATTCCTGAATCCTTCGACGGTTTTGACCGAGCCGAATTCGGGAATATTCGCCGCGCCGTTTGCCGTCAGCTCGTAACGCAAAGGATTATTGACGCCGACCAAATCAACCGCCGCGCCGAATAAATCGGGGCGTTCGGCAATCGCGTTGCTGATTAAAATGCCGCCCGCGCTGATGCTCTGCCCGGCGAGATGGGCGGGCGAAGTGTATTTTTCATTGATTAAATATTCGGCGCAGGCGATAAAATCTTTCCACGTGTTCGGCTTGGTTTTTTGAAATCCCGCCAGATGCCATTCCTCGCCGTATTCGCCGCCGCCGCGCACGCCCGTATAAGCCAGAACGCCGCCGCGCTCAAGCCACGGCAGCATATTGACGGCGAAAACAGGCGAAGTCCATTCCGCGCCATACGCGCCGTAGCTGTCGAGCAAAGTCGGATTCTTCCCGTCGCGCTTTAATCCGCGCTTATGCAGAATCACCATCGGCACGAGCGTTCCGTCCCAGCTTTTGGCTTTGACGTTGGTGACTTCGATGTCGCTCATATCGACCGGAATCGGCGGCGCAAGACGCGTGTCAATCGCCGCGCCGGTCTGCGGGTTGAAACTGTAATAAGCGATTGATTTCGTCCACGAAGCCAGCGCGAACAAAACGCCGTCGGTTTCCGCGTCAACCGCGCGAAAAGAAGCGCTGCCGTCGTAAGGCAATTTAATCTGCCCGGCTTTGCCCGTTTGATAATCGACGCGCCAGATTCGTCTTAATCCGCCGTCCAGCGCCTGCACATAAAGCGCGTCACGCGCCGCTCTGGCAAATTCGACGACCGCCTGACCGGCTGGAAAAACGTCCGTCGCTTTTTTCAAATCCGCCTGATTTACGCTTGTGCGGATGACTTTGTAGCGCGGCGTGTTTTTATAAGTCAGCAGATACAAATCGTCGCCCTTTATGTCGAAAGCGCCGATTTCGTCTTCCATCGCGGCGATTTTTCGCCACGGGATGTTTGATTCATCGAGCGCGGCAACGGGCGCGGCGTAGATTTCAATATTGGTTTCGACGCCGGAATTGGCGGTCACGAAAGCGTATTTCGAGCCGCGCGGAACGATGGGAAACGGGATAAACGTCGTTTCAAATTTGATG
>DASVWG010000202.1:0-2250 GCA_036389695.1 Pyrinomonadaceae bacterium | reverse complement strand
TGCCGCTCGAAATCCGTCACGTTTTAATCGGAACGGCGGACGCGGATTTTGAAAACGTGGCAGAAATCGAATCGCACGTCGAAGCCTTAAAGCAATGCCGGAATTTCCTGTCGGAAAATCCGCAGATTCGACCGGTAGTCGGCGACGACACGGCGTCGAGCGTGAAAAAAATCGTCGCGGAAAATGACGCATCGCGCGCCGCCATCGGAAGCCGCCGCGCGGCGGAAATCTACGGCGGAAAAATTTTGCGGGAAAACATCGCCGACGACGCGGAAAACGTGACGTGGTTTTACCTGCTCGGCAGAAAATAAACGTCGGAATATCAGCAGCCCGAGCGTGAGCGCGGGCTTCAGCTTAACTAAATAAAAGCCCTCGGGCTACAGACACAGATTGAAACGCAATTATTCGAGGTAAAAATTATGTTGGACGCCTGGACGCAGAAGAAAAATTCAAGCCAGACCGAATCGAACAAAACGCTTCCGCTCGTTTCGCGAGCGGCGGACGAACAAACAATCGTTTGGATTAAAGACGTGCCGATTGGCGGCGACGAAGCCGTCGTCATCGCCGGACCTTGCTCGGTCGAATCGCGCGAGCAAACCGTTTCGACCGCCTTTGCCGTCAAGCAATCCGGCGCGAGCCTGCTGCGCGGCGGCGCGTATAAACCGCGCACGTCGCCTTACGACTTTCAGGGTTTGGGCTTGGAAGCCTTAAAAATTTTGCGCGAAGCGGGCGATTTGACCGGTTTGCCGGTTGTGACGGAAGTGATGAGCGAAGAAGACGTCGCGCTGGTCGCCGATTACGCCGATATGCTGCAAGTCGGCGCGCGGAATATGCAGAATTTCGCGCTGCTCAGAAAATTGTCGAAAGCCGGGCGACCGATTTTGTTGAAACGCGGCGCTTCGGCGACCGTGAAAGAATGGCTTTCGGCGGCGGAATACCTGCTTCACGGCGGCAACGATGCCGTTGTTTTATGCGAGCGCGGAATCAAGACTTTCGATAATTCCTTGCGCAACACGCTCGATTTGGCTTCGGTCGCCCTGATGAAAGAAATGACGCATCTGCCGGTCATTGTCGACCCGTCGCACGCGACCGGAAAACGAAGCTTAATCAGCGCGACGGCGAAAGCGGCGCTGGCAATCGGCGCTGACGGCGTAATTGTCGAGGTTCACCCGCAGCCGGAAATCGCCCTGTCGGACAAGGAACAGCAACTGACGTTTCAAGGCTTCGCCGAAATGATGCGAAATCTGCAAAGTCCCCTGCGGCGAATTTTGCGGACGGCGGAACTGGAATTGGCGATTTGCCGGTAATTTTCCCTCAGTCTTTCCATAGCTGTAATTTTTGAAATATAGTTATGCAATTTTTGGTAGCGGGTCATTTTCAATGTTGAACACGAATTGAGATTTCAGCTATGCGTGTTATCGCACAGACAGATGCCATTTATAGTGATTAACTCAACGCCGGACTTTAAAACCCTGGCATATGACGGGAATTAGCGATTCTCTCCTTAATACTACAAAGATAAGATTGCTTATCATTGTTGGTTCAATATTGAAAATGACGCACTGCCCGATTTTTAAAAATATTGACAAATAATTTTAACTTGTGACAGATGACGACATAATAGCCTGACAAGAATATTTTCGGTAATTAAGCGTAGAGAGCTGATTATCTTAGATAATCGGCTTTTTTGTGTTTTGGAAAAGAATACTTCCCAGATAGAAATTAAAATTAGAGGAGATAACGATGCTCAAACAAAACTTAAAATCTTCCCCCTTTTTTTCTAAAAAGATAAGACTCGGTGCGATAGAGACGAAATCTGATATGTTAACTGCCGAAAGTGTCGGCGCTCCCGTTGTAACTATTACAGATTCGATGGGAGCCGTGACGATTAATGGCGGACAGCCTTACGTTTTCGTTACAGGAAGCGATAATAATTTGTGGGTTAACTGGTGGTCAGGCAGCAATTGGTACTGGACGAATCAGGGAACGCCGAGCGCCATCAGCCTGACGGATTCGATGGGTGCGATTACGGTTGATGGTGAACGCCCTTACGTTTTTGTTACAGGAAGCGATGGTAATTTGTGGGTTAACTGGTGGTCAGGTAGCGAATGGAACTGGACGAATCAGGGAACGCCGCCGGGAGTCAGCATTGGCAATTCGATGGGAGCCGTGACGATTAATGGCGGACAGCCTTATGTTTTCGTTACAGGAAGCGATAATAATTTGTGGGTTAACTGGTGGTCAGGTAGC
>DASVWG010000201.1:0-8822 GCA_036389695.1 Pyrinomonadaceae bacterium | reverse complement strand
AATTGGCGACTGCTACATTACAGGAAATTTCTTCGTTTGAAAACGCTTCGCACGAATCAATCGCCAAATCCTTATCGGCTTCGGTCAAGCCGTCGCCGAAAGTATTTCGCTCGGTCAGGGTTTCAAAATAAATCGTGATATTGTCGAGAATTTCCTGCGCCGAATGCGAATGATAGAGCGTCTGGCGAAACTGCGCGCCGCCGACCAAGCCTTTCGTAAACTGCCCGGCGAGCTGTTTCATTTTGCCGAGCGCGACGATTTCCGGCATTTCCTCGCTGACCATCTCAAAAAATTCGAGCAGCACGGCTTTCTTTTCCGCCACGTCCGGCTGATACGGCTCGCGTCCTGCCAGCGCGTCTGCAAACTGCCGGAAAATCCACGGATTCTGCATCGCGCCGCGCCCGATTAAAATCCCGTCGACGCCCGTCTCCTTCCAGCGCCGCAAGCCGTATTCAATCGTCGTGATGTCGCCGTTGCCCGAAACGGGAATCGAGACGGCTTCCTTCACCGCGCGAATCAAATCCCAGTTCGCCATTCCTTTATAGCCCTGCTCGCGCGTGCGCCCGTGAACCTGTATATGCTCGACGCCGCAATCTTCAGCCATTTTCGCCACTTCGACGCAGTTGATGGAAGAATCGGAAAAGCCGACGCGCATTTTCAAAGTCAGCGGAATCGAGATTGATTTTTTGATTGCTTTCAGAATAATTTCCAGACGCGGCATATCTCGCAAAAGCGCCGAGCCGCCGCCGTGTTTGACGACTTTCGGCGCGGGACAGCCGCAGTTGACGTCCAGAATGTCAGCGCCGACTTCCTCAGCCATCTCCGCGCCGAGCGCCATTCTTTCGGGCTGACCGCCGAAAATCTGCACGGCAAACGGGCGTTCTTCCACGTCAAAGCGCATCTGCCGTTTCGATTTCGGATTGCCGCGCGTCAAGCCTTCGACCGAGATAAATTCCGACACGACCAGCCCGACACCGCCGCGCCGCTTGATAAGCCGCCGGAAAGTGTAATCCGTCACGCCCGCCATCGGCGAGAGAATCAGCGGCGGATTGATTTCGATGTTGCGAATTTTGAAAGCTTTCATTTCTAAAATTTAGTTAGCCCGCACGGTTTTTCGGGTTATTATTTTCTCGTTCGGATTGATTGTGTTAAGAACAATCCTGAATTTCGGCGTTTTATCATTAAGCGTAAAAACTTTGGATTCGCCGTCACCGATTCCGGTGCCGCTTTGCCCGTCGGGACTTTTTTTCCAGACAATTACTCTGATTTGATATTTTCTTCCTTCAAACCAATCGAAGGCAAACTCGCCTCCGGCATTGGTGACAGGCTCATTGAAAAAAACGCCCTCTTCAAATTCGACATCTACGAACTGCACTTCCGCGCCGACTGCGGGTTTGCCGTTTTTCCAGACGACCGTGCCGGAAACTCTGCGTTTCAGCAGCGGCGGCGGCAGTCGGAAAACAATATCGCCGAATTTCGTGCCGTAATCAATCTCGAAAACCTTAGCTTCTGTTCGGACGCCGGTTTGCGGGTAAAAGGTTGTCGGAAAAGGCGAATCGTCTTCGGGTTTGTCCGTGTAATTCAGGCTCAGAATATATCGTCCGGGCGGAATGCCGCGAAACGAAAAATTGCCGTTTTCGCCAACGATGCCGAATTTATAATCAAACCCCTCGTCCTTTCGCGTCTTGCCGGCGGGAATTAAATCGAGCACCAAGCTCGGGTAAGGCTTCCCGTTCGCGCCTAAAACCTTTCCGCTGATGTCGCTGTCGTTGGTGACCTGAAAAATTTTGCTTTCGCATTTTCTGTCTTCGATTTTCAAAGGCTCGTTTTCGCCTTCATAACGGTTGCTAAAATCCAGATTCGGCGGCAGAACCGGCGTGACCAGATATTCGCCGACGGGAACTTTTATTTCAAAATAACCGTTCCGGTCGGTCGTTCCGTAAAAAATCTGTTTTTCGCCTTTAATCTGCTCGGCTTTGACTTTCGTGCCGGGCATCGGCTTGGCGCTTAAATTTTCGTCTGAATAATCCCTGATTGATTCGTCGATTCGCCCGACGATGGTTCCGCCCGCACCGGGTTTCGGCAAGTCGCGCAAATATTTTAAAGATGCTTCGGCGGTTTTTATTTCCCGCGTGCCGGCACAGATGGTCGTCCAGAGCCGCTCGGCGTTTGGCTGTAGATTTTGGCTGGAGCCGCCGGTCATGCTCGAGATTCCCGAATCGGCTTTTGAATTTTCCCTGCTGGCAAATACTAAATAAGTTTCGCCGCGCCGGAACCAGAATCCGCAATCGCCGCCGCCCGTCCCCGAATGAATCGTTATGCGCGAGCCTTTTTCGGTTCCGGCAAAGGCTTCGCCGACTTCAAAATAAATTTCGCCGACGTCATAAGTTATTTTCTTCGACGCGGTCGGCGTCGCCGTATTCGCGTTTTCGTTGTCTTGCTCGTAATCGGGAACTTGCTTCTGAAATTTTGCGCCGACGACTTTGCCGACGAAAACAACGTCGGCGCGTCCGAATGACTGGCACGGCGCGGACGGAACGCAGGAGCAAGCCGAAACGCCGGCGGCGCTCGTGAGCAAAAGCGCCGCAAACAGCAGGAAGAGAAAAAGATAAATCGAACGTTTCATAAATCTCTCCGAAAATTTATTCGGGCAAAATCAACGCTCCGCCCGCATTTTCCGTATCCGGCGAAGGATTTTCCAAATCGCCGACGTTGACGAGCGTTAAATTTATACTCGCGGTTTTGGCGTCGAGCAGAAAAACTTCGGATTTCGCGACGGCAATCAATTTTGCGCGCGGGTCGAAAAACGCCGTTTTGTCGCTGCCTTCGAGCAGAATCGCGAAAATCTGATATTTCCGGGTTTCAAAGCTTGCCAGCGAAAAATTTCCGTAGCGGTCGGTTTTGATTGGCGAAAAACCGAGAGAAGCGTCTTCCTTATCGCCTTCGACATCGCGCAGGGCGACGTAAACATTTGCCGCCGGTTTGCCGTCTTTGCCGAAAACTTTGCCGACGATTTTTCGTTTGGCGAGCGGCGTCGGAAGCTGAAAAGTCAGATTCGTAATGCGCGAATCGGCGGAGATTTCAAAAATTTTCGCCAGCGCGCGGTTCACCGCTTTCGGGTAAAAATAAGTCGCATACGGCGATAAATCGGTCGGTTTTTCGCCGAAATTGATGCTCAGCGTGTATTCGCCCGGCGGGATTTTATCGAAAACAAAATTGCCGTCGGCGGCGGTCGTCGCCCACAGTTGTCTATTAGCAACCTGTTTCGCCGAATCGACCGGCACCAGCTCGATTTCCGTGTAAGCGAGCGGTTTCCCGTTAAACTTTAAAAGCCTGCCGCCCAAAACGCCGTCGGCAAAAGCCCTTTCAGCCGAACAGAAAGTGAGAATTAAAAAAATGATGATTGAAAAATTAGCTTTCATACGGCTTTCGCGCGATTTTATATGAATTTTTCGGAATGTGTCAGTAGCCCGACCGTGAGGAAGGGCTTGCCGGATGACGCGAAATTTTCTTGAGCTTTCAAACGCCAAGCCCGCGCTCACGCCTGGGCTACTGACACTTTTCTCTTGCCGATGTTTTAAATAAATTTTTATCGCCCAGACAAATGTTACAATAATCCACGAATTATGGAAAAGAAAAACGGACCGTGGACGATTAAGGAAACGCGGCGCATTTACCAGAACGAATTTCTCGAACTCTTCGAAGATAAAGTCGTTCAACCCGACGGAAACGACGGCGAATACGCGACCGTGCAGATGAAACCGGGCGTCTGCGCGCTGGCGATTGACGATGAAAATAACGTTTATTTGACGCGCCAATTTCGCTACGCGCTCGGCGCGGAAAGTCTGGAAGTGATTGCGGGCGGCAGTGAAGAAGGCTCGCCGCTGGAAAACGCGAAACGCGAAGCGCGCGAGGAAATGGGCATCGAAGCCGAAGAATGGATTGATTTGGGAACGGCGGAAACCGATACGTCAATCGTGCGCTCGCAGGCGCATTTTTTCGTCGCCCGCAAACTGAAATTCACCGAACCCGAACGCGAAGGCACCGAAGCGATGAAACCGGTCAAAATCAGTTTTGACGAAGCGGTCGAAAAAGTTTTAAACGGCGAAATCAAACACGCGCTGAGCTGCGTTTTGATTCTGAAAGCGAAGATGAAATTAAGAGATTAGCCACGAAAGAGCACGAAAAAGACACGAAAGAAAGAAAATACAGGGATAACAGGATAAACAGGGATAAGAAATATATTTTAAAAATCCCTGTCTATCCTGCTATCCCTGTATTTTCTTTTGTGTCTTTTCGCGTTTTTTCGTGGCTGATCTCTTAGCTTTTACGCAGTTCGATGCCCGCGGCTTCAAACGAAATTTCCGTCACGGTGCCGTCGGCGTTGCGGTTTTCGAATTTCGCGCCGTCTTCGTTAATCATGTGGTCGACCTGTTCTTTCGTCAGGGTTTTGACGGTGAAAACGCCGTCCGCTCTGGCTTTAAAACCGGCGGATTGAAGCGGGATGAAAAAGCTGTGGTCTTTCATTTTCACGCGCACGGATTTTGATTTCGCGTCCGGCGCAAGCTCCGCCCAGCAGCCTTCCATTTTGCACGAGCGGACAATCACGCCTTCGACCTGCACGGTTTTTCCGGCGTATTTCGAAGGATTTTCCAGAACCTTCGCCAGCGAAACTTTTTCCGCTTTGCTGGAGAGCGCCGCGCCGCGTTTAATCATTCCGCTCGCGTCGAAATTAGCCTGTTTGTCAGCGTCGGTCGGTTTGGCTTTTTCCGTCTTTTCCTGCGCGAAAGCCGCGAAAGACAGCGCCAAAGTTAAAATCATCAGTCCGAAAAGTTTTTTCATTATTAACTCCGTTAAATAAATTATTGCTTAGATTTTTAGCATATGAAACAAGCAGTAAGCAAGACGGTAATATTTTATCAAACATTCATAGGCGAATAAAATCGCCGCCGAAATCTGGAAATCCGCCCGATAGTCTGCGAAAATAAAAACACACGATTGATTTGAAAACAATCGAATTTTAATGACAAGGCGGTAAAAAAAATAATGCAGCAATCAAGCACGGCAAACGAGCAGGCGGCGACGCCCAGACAGCGCGAAGAAGACGAACGCTCCGGGCGCGACATTCCGGGCGCGAGCGGCGACGTCTCGGACGAAGACATCAACGCCATCTCCAACGAAACCACAGCGGATGAAACCGAAATCGGGCAAGACCATTCGACCGAAAACTACGGCGAAAGCTTTCCCGACCACGGCGTCGGCGCGGTGCAAAACGCCAGCGATACAACGTCGGACATCGCGAACATCGAAGACTAAATGATTGAAAAATAAATCAAATAATTTTTCAATGAAGTAAACAAAAGCCGAAATCGTTTCCGGGTCAAAACGATTTCGGCTTTTGTCAATAATGAAATCTTTTTAATAAAGAGTAAAAGTATATTCGACCGCTTTGGTGATATCGACGGGTTTGCCGTCAATTTCGGCGGGCACGAATTTAATTTTCCGCGCGGCGTTTAGCGCCTGTTCGGTCAAACCGTCGGGGAGTTTTTGCAAAACGGTAATTTCGCCTATCTGACCGTCGGCGCGAAAAAGAACTTTCAGCCGGACGCTGCCATTCACGCCGTTTTCTCTGCCGCGGTCGGTATATGACGCGCGCGGATTGCGAAGCGTAAAAAACGGGCGTGAATATTTGTTCAGGTCTTCTTCCTCATCTTTTTTCGCGTCTTCAAGGGCATATTTGACCGGCGCTTTGTCCGCGTCTTTAATTTTCAGCATACTCAGGACAATCGGGCTGGTTTTCAGGGAAGCGAGCGAAATCGCGTTTTCGGCAGCTTGATTATCGGTCCTCGCATTTTTGAAAAGCGGTTGATTATTCAGCCTGATTGAATACAGAAAATTTAACACCGACGCCTCCTTCGGTTCGTTAGCGCGAGCGAAGACGGAAATAAAGGATTTTGACGAAGCCATATAAATTGTCATCAAAATGCCTTTATCTTTTTCGTGTTGAAAAACATTGCCGCTGAAATTGCCCATTTCGAACTGCGAAGCGCGAACTCCCTTTTCGGGAGGAAATTGACGCATCATCATTACGCGCGATTTCGCGTCGGATTTTTCCTCAATCTCGACTGTCATCTTCGCTTGATTATCAAAAGCGTAAACGCGAAAGGCGTCGTCTTCGTTATCGACCAGAAAATTCGGCGGAATCTGCGCGGTAAAATCGCCTTTCGGACTGGCGATTTTCGTCCACTTTTCCGTTTCCTGCGCCGCCGCGACGAGCGATAAAATAAAAGTTAAAAAAAGAGTCGTTATTATTTTCATTTTGTGCTATTCGCTTTCAGCGATAATTTTTTCGCCAGTCAAAAAATTCATTTTCATATTTCGTTACCAGCCGGTGACGAGAAGATTTTGCGCTGACTTTAAGCTGATTTTTTGATATTTGCTGTAGGCTTGCGCGGCGCGCGTGCGAATTTGCGCTTCGCTCTCGCCGCGCGTCCAGCCTTCGAGCGCGTCGTGCAGAATGTATGCTTCGGGAGCCATCAAGTTCGTCGTCCAGAGAAGCGGTTTCGCCGATGTTTTTCGCAAAGGCTCGGTGAAATAATTGCGGCTGGCGCAAGCTAAGATTACGGCGTCGCGCGCCGCGTCGTCCTTTTTCAACGGCTGATTTTCGAGCTTGAAATCCATCAAGCCGTTATGCCCGACAAACGCTATGAGATTTGCCGACGCAAAAACTTGCAGCGTTTGGTTCGGCAATGCGACGTTTTCGCGTTTCGCGCCCGCCGTCGCCGCGAAAAAATCGTTAATCGTCTCGCGCATACGGCTTCCGCGATAAGCGTCGGCGACCAGATAAACGTTCGCCGTTTTATGCCGGAAAACGATTCTTTCCAGAACGTTTTCCGACGGATTTTTCATCTCGGCAATCTTTGTCCAGCTCGCCGATTTCGAGAAAAAAGTTTTGACGCCGAAAGCCGCGCCCCAGTAAAGATTGCGCGCCGGGTCTTCGCCGTTTCCAAGGAATTTCGGAACGGGAACGATGCCTTGATTTTCGTTGTCGCACAGCGCGACCATCACGTGAATCACTTTTCCGGGATTTTGAATCTGCGGAACGTCCGCGTTCGACGCATTTTTCGGCGTCGGCGACGCAGCAGCTTCGCCGCCCGTCTGCGCTTTCGTGCAACCGGCGAGGCAGAAAAGCGAAACTAAGACGAGGGCGGTATAAAATTTTTTAATTGACAGGCGCGTTTTCATTTTACAAACTTCCAATTGGGCGCATTATAGCAATGAAAGAAAAGCATATCCAGATTTTAGGCATTTGTTTGACGCTGCTTTACGGTCTATTCGTTGCGTGGCTGTATGTCGCTGCGCCGAAAAGTCTGGTCGAGCTGCCGTCGAAAGCGCAGCAGACGTTCGATAAAGCGACGACGACGGCGCAGGTGATGACCAATACATACGAAATCGACCAGGCGAAATTCAATGAAGGCTTGCAGGCTTTCCGGCAGGATAATTTTGTTCTGGCGCGCGACGCTTTCGCGAGAGCCGATACGGAAAAGCGCGATGCGCGAACGCAGTTTTATATCGCTTACAGTCTTTACCGGCAAGGCTGGGGCAGAATTTCCAACGACGACACGCTTTTCCGGCAGGGCTTGGAAACGGTCAATCGGGTGATTGCGCTGGACAATAATTTTAAATCCGACGACGCCGATTTGAAATTAAAAACGCCAATCGAGCTGAAAGCCGAACTTGAACAGGGTTTACAGGTGACGGCGGACGATTTTAATCCTTTAAAAGTTTTTCGCGAAAGAAAATAAGAAGGCAAATGGAAAAAGGAAAAAGGCAGAACGAAGAAATCGAGCGCGGAGACTCTTTGCCGGTAATTGACGGCGAATTATTAGCGGTTTCGCCCGGAAACGCCGCGCAGTTTTCCGACGAGGAAGAAACGATTGTGCCGGGCGCGCCAAAAAAGATAATTGAAAGCCGGAAACCGCAATTGAGCAAAATCGAAGTGCCTTTGACGCGGGACAAAGGAAAATCCGCGAGCCAGAAATCTTTTCTGCAATATCTCATTTTGCCTTTTATTTTTCTGACCGTGTCGCTTTTCGGCGGCTTGCGTTTCGGCGAGATGGACAACGCTTTTTTGTTTCTGCGACCGCCGCTCGTCTGCCTGATTTTTGCTTCGATTCTGCTTTTGCTTTTCTTTCGCGCCGGTTTGATTCGGCTCGAAGGCTGGTTTTCCGAAAGCTTTTCGACGGTGAAAAACCTTGCTAACGGCTTGATTCTGCTCACGCTTTTTGCGGCTTCCGTGCAGGTTTTCAACGCGCTTTTGCCCGAACAGGGCTTGCCGTTCTGGATTTTCGCTTTCTGCTTTTTCTGGACGCTCTGGAATAATATTTTCGCCGAATTTAACACGAAAAGACTGCTGCAAAGCCTCGGCAGCCTGTTCGGGCTGGCATTCGTCGTCAAATATTTAATTCTCGCTTATCTGACCGCGCCGACCGCCGGCAGCTGGCTGCAGGGAATTCTGCAAAACCCGACGCAGGAAGTTTTCACATGGCTGCTGGATTTACCGAAATTCGCGCCCGCGACCGGCTATATCCAATTTTTCACGCTGATTCTTTATTTAATCGGTTTGTTTCTAATTAAGCCGCAAATGCACTCCGAAACGCCTTCGTCGGAAGCGATTTCGTTAAAGCGAAATTAAATTTCGTTAAAGCAAAACTTAATTTCGTTGAAAGAATGTAGGGGCAGGTCTTGTGCCTGCCCAATGAGCGCAGCGAATAAACGATTAAGAAAATAGCCACGAAATTTCACGAAAGAACACGAAATAA
>DASVWG010000200.1:0-1626 GCA_036389695.1 Pyrinomonadaceae bacterium | reverse complement strand
GTGAAAGAAATGTCGAATACCGAACTCGAAAACAGAATTTCCGCTTTGGAAAAAGAAGTCGCTTTGCTGAAAAGCAAGATAGAGAAAGAGGAAAAATCCAAAGTGCCTTGGTGGAAGGAAAGAATCGGAATTTTCGCCGATGACCCGGCGCACGAGGAAGCAATGCGGCTCGGGCGCGAATATCGTTTATCACAAAGGGAAGATTACGATAAAGATGAGGAATAAATGATAATTCTCGATACGGATTCTCTAAGTTTGCTCGACCGTGAAAAGATTATCGAATCTTCAAAATTAAGACAGAATTTAGAGAAATCCTCGCCCGATGAAATCTTCACCACGATCATTACATTCGAGGAGCATATGCGCGGTTGGCTTGCTTTCATAGCGAAAAGCAAAACAATGGAGCAGCAAATTTACGCTTACCAAAAACTACATCGTTTCCTTGAAAGTTATCGCAATACGCTGGTTATAGATTTTGACGAAAACGCCGCTCAAATATTTCAAAACCTCAAATCTCAAAAAATCCGCATTGGCACGATGGATTTAAAAATCGCCGCCATTGCGCTTTCGCGAAACGCAATTCTCGTTTCCAGAAATCTCGCTGATTTTCAGCAAGTTCCCGAATTAGTTGTCGAAGATTGGACGCAATAAAAGCCAGCCTTTTATTTTATTAAAACGCGTAATTTTTATTTCAATCCGTTCTTGTGATAACATTTGCTTTTCACTTTCATAAGCAACAGTTGTCATCAGCGATGGATAAATTTTTGATTCGCGGCGGAAAGCCGCTTCGTGGAAAAATCTGGATTAGCGGCGCGAAAAATTCGGCTTTGCCGTGTCTGGCGGCGGCGCTTTTAACCGGCGAAACGGTTACTTTGCATAATGTTCCTTATGTCAAAGACCTGATTACGCAGCGTCGTCTGCTGGAAGATTTGGGCGCGACGGTTTTAACGCCGGAACTCAGGACGCATAAAATTACGGCGCGAAACATCGAAGTTTTTGAAGCGCCGTATCATCTGGTCAAAACGATGCGGGCGAGCGTTCTGGCTTTGGGTCCGCTGCTCGCGCGTTTCGGGCAGGCAAAGGTCAGCTTGCCGGGCGGCTGCGCTATCGGGACGCGACCGATTGATTTGCATCTGAAAGCCTTTGAACAGCTCGGCGCGACCGTTTCGCTGGAAGCGGGCGACGTCATTGCCCGCGCGCCGAACGGGAGATTAATCGGCGCTGACGTGTCGTTTGAAAAAGTGACCGTGACGGGAACGGAAAACGTGATGATGGCGGCGGTTCTGGCGCGCGGGAAAACGACGATTCACAACGCCGCGCGCGAACCGGAAATCGAAGATTTAGCACAGCTTTTAAATAAAATGGGCGCGCGCGTCAACGGCGCGGGAACTTCCGTAATCGAGATTGAAGGCGTCGAAGCCTTAAACGGCGCGGAACACACAATCATTCCCGACCGCATCGAAACGGGAACTTTTCTGGTTGCCGCCGCGATTACGAACGGCGAGCTTGAAATCACGAATTGCGAGCCGGAACATCTGCGCGCGGCAATCGGAAAAATGCGCGACGCGGGCGTGGAAATCGAAGAGCTCAATCCGAGCACGCTGCTTGCCAGGTGCTGTGCGAACG
>DASVWG010000199.1:0-7872 GCA_036389695.1 Pyrinomonadaceae bacterium | reverse complement strand
AATGAACTTTGTATTTTCCGGTTTTCTCGCCGTTTTCGACGATTTCGCTGAAAAATCTGCGCGCGTCTTCGCCGATGCAAGCCGATTGGTCGGCGTCGAAAAAGCCGTGACAATAAAGCTTGACGAAAACCCAATCGGATTTTCCCTCGACCGTCACGTTTGCCGAAAGCCAGCGATTCAGCCTCGCCAAATCCGACGGCTGATTATGGACAAGCGCGCCGTCGTCGAGGCGCGGAACCGGCAAGCCTTTGACGCGCCGCGTCCAGTTAAAAACGAGTGGTCCCTGAAATATCAGTGGCAATTGCGGCTGATTTCCATAAACGCGCGTCGTAACTCCTTGACGATGCGGCACTTTTTCCGTTAAAGGCAAGCCGCATTCGTAAATTTGATTGATGACGGGAACCTGCGTTTCGTCCGGCGCGCTCGGCAAAGTCATATCCGCGTAACAGCCGGTTTCCTGCAAAATCCGCATCTCTTCGTCAACGCCGCAAAATTTTCCGCCGCACGAATTTGCCAGCGCGAGATTTCCGTGCACAAACGCATACATCGGCTCGCCCGCGCCGTCCAGCCGCGACAGACATTTGTGCCGCTCGGCTAAAACATCTCGAAATTCAAGCAAAGATTTTCTTAAGTTTTCTGCCGTGTCGGGCTTTTCGACGCCGTGATGCAGGTGAATTTCGACCTCGCCCAAACCTTCCGCCTGCATCTCCGCCATTTTTTCCAGCAGGCGCGCGTCGTATTGCTCAGCCGGATAAAAATTCGTGTGCCGGAACTTCGTGCCGTCCGCATCCATCACGGCTTCGCCGGTGGCGCGAGCCATTTTGTGATATTCGTCCAGACGGCGAAGCTGCGCTTCGAGGTCGTGAAAGCCGTTCCTTTTCCAGCTCGGCTCGAAATGATTGGCGACGACGAAAACGACGTGTTTTTTCTCGAATAAATTCTGGCTTAAAATTGATTTGGCGCGCACAAAAGGATAACGCGCGAGCCACGGCAGATTTGATTTTAATTTGGTCAGGTAAGTGTTTTGCGCTTTACTCATTTTTTCATCATTAAAGCACAAACGGGCGTGCTTTCTTAGCGTAAAAAGCGCGAATGAAATCATTTATCCAGAAACCGCCGGTGCCACAGCTCAAGCATCCACAAAATCCACAGCGCGTGCGAATGGTCGCGGCGGCGCTTTGAATGCTCGTCAAGAAGCGTTTGGATATAGGATTTTTCAAAATATCCGCGCTCCAGTGTGCGCCTTTCGAGCAAAGTTTCGTGAATCCGCGCGCGCAGCCCTTTGTTTATCCATTCTTCAATCGGCACGCCGAAGCCCTGTTTTTCGCGATAGAGAATTTCCGGCGGAACGATGCCTTCCATCGCTTTTTTGAAAATGTATTTTGTGTGCAAGCCTTTCATTTTCAAACTGGAAGGAATCTGCGTCACAAATTCAATAAGCTCGTGGTCGAGCAGCGGAACGCGCGCTTCGAGCGACGCCGCCATGCTCATGCGGTCGACTTTCGTCAGAATGTCGCCCGGCAGATAAGTCTTGCTGTCGAGATAAAGCAAATTATCAATCGCATTGCCGGTCGCGACGCTGCCCGCGATTTTTCGATAAAGCCCGAAGCCGGAATTTCCGTTTAATCGCGACTGAAAATCTGCGGAATAAAGCGACTTTTTCCGCAGCGCGTTGTATTGCGAAATGCTGTCGATGTAACGCTCGACCGAGTCGAGCGAAACGTTGTAAAGATAATTTCTGCCCTTCGCGCCGTGCGGCAAAGCTTCGCTGAAAGCGCGCAGATTTTTTCTGACAAACGGCGGCAGATTCGCCATCGCGCCGCGCTTGCGGTCAACGACGTAGCGCGTGTAACCGGCAAAAAGCTCGTCGCCGCCGTCGCCCGACAAAACGACCGTCACAAACTGGCGCGCCATTTTGGAAACCATAAATGTCGGCAGCGCCGATGAATCGGCAAAAGGCTCGTCAAAATGCCACACCAGCTCGTCAACCGTTTCGACCAAATCCGGCGTCACGATAAATTCGTGATGCTCGGTGTTGAAATGTTTCGCGGCAACGCGCGCGTATTTCAGCTCGTTGAAACTGTCCTCGTTAAAGCCGATGGAAAAAGTTTTGACCGGCGTTTCGAGAATCTGCGACATCATCGCGACGACGCTCGACGAATCGACGCCGCCCGACAAAAACGCTCCCAGAGGAACTTCGGAAATAAGACGAATCTTGACGGCTTCTTTAATTTTTTCGCGTAAGATTTCGATATATTCGGCTTCGGTTTTTACTTCGGAAACTTTTTTGTATTCGAAATCCCAGTATTTCCGCGTCTTGATTTCGCCGTTTTTCAGCGTTAGAAAATGTCCGGGCAAAAGTTTATAAACGTTTTTGAAAATACAGAACTCTTCGGGCACGTAACCGAAAGTCAGATAAGCGTCGAGCGCCGCGAAATCTATTTCCCGTTCAATCTCGCCGTGCGCCAGCAAAACTTTCATCTCCGAGCCGAAAACGAAATTTCCCCGCGCGGTCAAAGCGTAAAAAAGCGGTTTTTTCCCGACTCTGTCGCGGGCGATGAATAAGCTTTCGTCGCGCTTGTCCCAAATCGCGAAAGCAAACATTCCGCGCAGATGCGAAACGCAATCCGCGCCGTATTCTTCAAAGGCGTGAACGATGGTTTCCGTGTCGGAATTGGTTTTAAATTTGTGCCCGCGCGCTTCGAGCTTCGCTTTCAATTCGCGGTAATTGTAGATTTCGCCGTTGAAAACAATCGCCAGGCTGCCGTCTTCATTATAAATCGGCTGCTGCCCGCTTTTCAGGTCGATGATGGAAAGCCGCCGCATTCCGAGCGCGGCGCGTCCCGCGACGACCGCGCCCTGCTCATCCGGTCCGCGATAGGTTATGACGCGGCACATCCGGTCGAGCAAAGCTTCGCGCTCCGCCGTCGGCGCGTTTTTTTCTTTAACAATAAATCCGGCTATTCCGCACATTTTAATTTTCGATTTCAGATTTCGGATTTTTCGATGGCGAGCCTTCTCGAAAATAAAGATTTCGGCTTTCCGAAAACGTTTTTGAGAAAGGCTTTTTCGCCGTCGTCAATCAGGTTAAAAGCGTTGGCTAAAATTAAATAAATCGGCGCGAAAATCAAGAAACAGACGCCGAGCGTGAAAGCGCCCGCCGCAAAATCACTGATTGACGGCTTCGGCGCAATGAAAAGCGAATTAATCAAACCGGCGCCGAAATTATACGTTGCATCTTTCGCCAGCCAGTAAAATAAAAATAAAATTATTCCCGCCGCCAAGCTCGCCAAAGCCGTTTTCCAGACGCCGTCTAAAAGACGCGCGTCTTCGCGCCGGACGCCGAATTTTCGCGCAATCACAAAAGTCGAAACGAACTTTTCGGTCAGGCTCGCCGCGACGACAATCGCAATCATTTCGCGCAAATCGAAATATTGCAGCCCCAAAAAAAGCGCCGCGACGAGCGCCAGCAAAACGAAAACGCGCAAGACGAGCAGAAATCTGCCGAGCTCTTTAAAAGCGCGCGTAATCGGGTCGACCACCCAGATATCAAACGGCAAAAGCGTCAGGTTTATCAGAAAAATCGGCACGCTCGCCGCGAATTTTTCCGTGAAAAGCGTCGTGATAAAAGTTTGCGACGTGACGAACAGAAAGATGTAAACCGGAAAAAAGAAAAACGCCAGTTTCTGCATCGCGCGCGCCGTCAGACGAATCATTTCCCGCGTGTCGCCGCGCGCCTCGAGCTCGCTCATTCGCGGAATCAAAACGGACGTCACCGATTCGGAAAGCATTGTAATCAAAGGCAGCTGGAAACAGCCGTAAGCGTAGACGGCAAATTCCGCCGCGCTGAAACGATGCCCGACAAAATAATTATGAATGTCCGTCTGCAAAGTCCAGAGCAAGCCCGCCAAGCCGAACGGCAGCGCGTAAAACATCTGCTCGCGGAAAAATTTCAAATCGAAGCTTCGCCAGAAGCGCGGAAAGCGCGAGTGCAGATAAACGAGCAAAACCAAAGTCTGCAAGCCTGCCTGCGCCATCGCCGCATACAGAAACGATTCGACCGAGGCAAACGCGACGACCGCCAGCGCCATCAGCAGAGTTTTCGTCAGTTGGGCGAGAATGATAAAAACGGTCGCCAGCCGCGATTCCTGATTGGCGACCGCTATAGTTTCCAGAAAAGCGGAAAAAATCCAGAGCCAGATGACGACGCCGATTTTTGGCGCGAGACGCGTCATTTCCGCGTTATTAAAAAGATTTCCCAAAAGCTGCGGAAACAAAAAAAGCGTGAGACAAGCCGCGCCGCCGACGGCGAAATTAAACAATAAAATATTTAAAACCGCCGCGCCGCGCCTTTGCGCCGTTTCGCGGTTCAGAAAATAAAACGCGCTCATCGAAAAACCGAGCGGCAGAATCGAAACCGCGTTGGCGATAATGAGAAAAACCTGCCGGTAAACGCCGACTTTATCCTGCGAGAGAAACCTGACGACCAGCAGCGGCAAAAGAAACGCGAAGCCGAAACCGACGATTTTCGCAAACAGCAGCCACGCGCTCTGCGATTTCAGGGAAGGCTTTTTTTGTTCGGTTTCGTTCATCGATTTTTAAAGTGAAAAAGTGAAAAGGTGAAAAGGTGAAAAAGTTGGGTTATCGAAAAGCGACGAAGACTTTTTCACTTTTAACCTTTTTCACTTTTTCACGTTTCCCCTTTTACTTTTCTATCTTTCCGCCGCTTTGACGGTTCGTTTGACGATTGATTGCAGCGGTTTGTCGAGCCAGCCGCCTTTTAAATTTCGGGCGTAGAAAAATCCCGCGAAAACCAGAATCTTGTTTTCGCGCGCTAAAGATTCGCTTTCGTCGCGCGCGACGGCGGTTTTGATTTTCCCCAGCAAGTCGCCGAAAACCTGTCGATAAAGATAACGCGGAACGCCGAAAAGACGCGCGCCGTCGAATTTTTTGTAATGACTGTCCATCAGATTCCACGACATTCCCGCGCCGAAACACCACTGGCGATAATACGATTTGCTCAGGCGATAACGCGGCACGAAATGATAAACGACGAGCTGCGGGCAGTAAACGCCGCGCTTTCCAGCCGCCAGCAATTTGTCGTAAACGATGTCGTCTTCGCAGCCCATCAGACTTTTTCCAGCCGGACCGACGCCTTCGGCAAAAAGCCCGATTCGGTCGAAAACTTCGCGTTTAAAAACGGCGTGCCCGCCGGTCAGCATCGGCGTGTCCGCGTCGTAAAACCATTCTTCATCGCCGTAATCGCGCCAGCCGATGACGCCGTCTTTTAAAGGCTCAATCCACGCCGGAATTTCCCGGGCGTTTTCCCAATCGGGCAGCATTTTTCCGCCGACAAAATCAATCTCGTTCCAGCGCGCGCGAAAGATTTTTTCCAGCTCGACATACCAATCACGCGCCACCTGCACATCGTCGTCCACGCCGCTCAGCAAATCGCCGTCGGCGCGCTCTATTCCGGCGTTCAGGGCGTATGATTTTCCCTGTCGCGCTTCAAACAGATATTCGAGCTTGATTTTCTGAAACTGTTCTCTGATTTGCTCGACCGCGCTTTTCGTCTCGTCGGTCGAGTTATTATCAACGACCGTCACGACGATTTCAAAATCCGCCGGACGCTCGGCTTTCGCCAAACTCGAAAGAGTTTTTCTGAGACTCGCGGCGCGATTGTAAGTCGGAATTACGATGTTTAGTTTCATCAGTTTATGACATCCGAAGTCGGAATAAACGGCAGTTCGGCGGCGCGTTGTTTTTTGAAAAGCCTGACCAGAGTTTTCGGCGAAATCGCCAAAGCCAAATCAATCAATTTCAGCTTCGTTTTTTTGTAATGCGCGTTTGCGGCGCGGAAATTTTTTCTGGCTTCGGCAAATTCCTCGCGCAAAAGATGCGCTTTGCCGATTTCCAGCAAAAGCTCGGCTTCGGCTTCGGCGAGCGTTTCGCGCCAAACTTCCCGTTCGCGCGGCGTTAAATTTAATTTTTCCCTGACGATTTTCAAACCGACGACTTCGCGGCGCGCGCGCTGGATGCTGTTGCCGGAAAGACTCGTCGGGCTGACGCGATATTTGAGCAGAATTTTTCGCTGATAACCTATCGCCGCGCCCGCTTTGGCGAGCCGCAGCCACAAATCGAAATCTTCCATCCCGATGCGCGGCAGGTTTATATCGAACATTCCGGCGTCGAGAATTTTTTGTTTGCAGCAAAGCGTGCCGGAAGTGATAACGCTGCATCTGCCGCTGACGATGCCTTCGAAATCAGCCGCGCCCTCGGAAGGCGATTTCTGCATATAAGTTTCCGCGCCGTCGCGAACTGCGCCGAAAAGAAAGGCGTTGCAGTAAACCATTTCCAGATTGTTTTCCTGCAAAAATTCGATTTGCTCGCCTAAGTTTTCGGGCAGCCAGATGTCGTCGCCGTCGAGAAAAGCTATAAATTCTCCGCGCGCGTTTTCGATTCCGGCGTTTCGCGCGCTCGCCGTTCCGCCGTTTTCCTGACGGAGGTAAACGATTTTTTCAAAATAATTTTCCAGCGCCTTTTCCAGCTTTTCCGTGTCGGGCGAGCCGTCGTTGACGAGAATGATTTCGTAATTCGTAAAAGTCTGAGCGAGAACGGAATCCAGAGTTTCGGCGATAAATCCGGCGACGTTATACGCGGGAATAACGACGCTGATTTGCGGCGACGGATTCACTTTCTCTCCGATTCTTTTTTCTACAAACTTTTGTTCCGTCATAGATTTTTTCACGCCGGATTTTCGCGAATCGGCTCCCAGCGCGCGTAGCGCTCGCCGCGCAGAAATTTGTAGAAAGCGATGACGGAAGCGATATTCGCCAGCACGAAATACAGCGGCATCGCTAAAATGCCCAGTTTGACGCCGTTTCTTTCCAGAAGCCACGCGGCGAAAGCCATCGCATAAAACGCCGCCTGAAGAGTAAAAATCAGGCTGTAAAAAAACGATTGAGCCAAAAGCGCGGCGGTCGAAAATAAAATTAAAGCTAAAAAAAGCGGGACGGCGTAGCGCAGCAATTTGTGCGAAACGAGCTGGACGGCGTAGAAACCGCTTTTCAGCGGACTCAGCATATCGCGGTTGCGCCAGAGGTCGGTGAAAGTTTGCAGGATGACGCGGACGCGCATCTGCATTTCCTTGTTTGCCTGCCGGTTCGTCTCTTCGGTGCAGACGGCTTGCGCTTCGTAAACCGAGCGCAAGCCCTGCCGGAAAAGAACCGTGCAGATGAGAAAATCGGAACACGCTTCCGCATACATCGGTTGATAGGCGGATTTTCGGACGGCGTAGAGACAGCCCGACGCGCCGATGAGCGAGCAGGCTCTGGATTCGCTTTCCTTTAAAAAAGTTTCGTAATTCCAATAGCTTCGCGCGCCTTTGCCGACGGTCGATTTCGAATCGTCGACATAGATTAATTTTCCGGCGACGCAGCCGATTGTTTCGTCGGCGAAATTCGGCAGAATTCTGCGCAGCACGTCGGCGCTGTAGCGCGTCGTCGCGTCGGAAAAAAGAATTATCTCGCCGCGCGCGCGTTCGACGGCTTTGTTTTGCGTAAAGGTTTTTCCGGCTCTGCCTTCCTGCCGGAAAAGTTTTACATTTCGACCGGCAAATTCGCGGACGATTTCGTCCGTCGCGTCGGTCGAGCCGTCGGACGCGACGAGAATTTCCAGTTTTTCCGGCGGATAATCGATTTCGAGCGTGTTTTCCAGCTTCTGTCGAATGTCTTTTTCTTCGTTGTAAGCGGTGATTAAAATCGTGACATTCGGCTCGAACGCGGCGCGCTTGATTGTTTTCGGAAACGCGCGGCTGATTAAATAAACCAGCAGCGGATAACCGGCGTAAACGTAAAAAAGCGCGACGACGCT
>DASVWG010000198.1:0-1841 GCA_036389695.1 Pyrinomonadaceae bacterium | reverse complement strand
AACCGCTTTGGCGAGTTCGGTTTTGCCGACGCCGGTCGGTCCTAAAAACAACAGAACGCCGTCCGGTTTATAATGATTTTCCTTGAGCGGTCCTTTATTGAGCCGCAGGCGCTGCGCGACGGCTTTGACCGCTTCTTTCTGACCGATAACGCGATTGCCGAGAATGTTTTCCATCTGCGAAAAACGGTCGGTCGTGTCGCGGAAAATCATATCTTTCGGAATGCGCGATTCCTGCGAGATAACGTCGATAATGTGTTCGGCTTTGACGACCGCCGAAGTCGGCTCGTTAATCTCGACTTTGACCGAAGCCGTGTCGAGCCAGCCGATTGCCTTATCGGGCAAGTGCAGGTTGCGGATGTATTTCGGAGCCATTTCCAGCGCCGTGTTGATGGCTTCGTCGGAAATCGTGACCGAATAATTTTTCTCCAGACGCGGGCGCAAACCGAGAAGAATTTCCTTCGTTTCGCTAATCGTCGGCTCATCGACTTTGACAAGGCGGAAACGTCTGGCTAAAGCTTCGTCTTCGCCGATGTATTCCTTGTATTCGGTTATCGTCGTCGCTCCGATGATTCTCAGCTCGCCGCGCGCCAGAGCGGATTTGAACATATTCGCCGCATCGCTGGATGTGCCGAGCGCCGCGCCCGCGCCGATAATCGTGTGCGCTTCGTCGATGAAAAGAATGATGTCGGTTTTTTCCTTAACTTCGTCGATGATGCCTTTGATGCGTTCTTCAAACATTCCGCGCAGCATCGTTCCGGCGACCAGTCCGCCCATTTGCAGTTGCACGATGTGCGCGTTGCGCAGGCGTTCGGGAACTTTTTCCGGTTCTAACTCGATTAAACGAGCTAAACCTTCGACGACGGCAGTTTTGCCGACGCCCGGCTCGCCGACGAGCATCGGCGAATTTGAGCGCTCGCGGTGCGAGAGAATTTCCAGCATTTGCCGGATTTCCATCTCGCGCCCGATGGTCGGCGGAATCTTGTCCTGTCGGGCGAGCTTATTCAGGCTCACGCCGAAATGTTTTAAGTATGATGGCAATTCGTATTTCCTGCGCGTGCGTTCTTCTTCCTGCTCGCGCGACTTGATGCGCAGCCTTGCCGTCGAAGCGACTTCGTCGGAAGGCACGCCCAAATTTTGCAGAATGTCGTTTAAAAGACTGCGCTCGTCAGTCGAGACGACGTAAAAAATATCGCTGCCGTCAATCACACGGCGACCTTGCGAGCGAGCGCGCTCCATCGAGCGCTTAAAAAGGTCGGTCGTTTCAGGCGCGATGCGAAAGCCTTTGCCCGTGTGAGCGCGGGTGCTTTCCAGTCGTTTTTCCAGTAAAAGCCGAACCGTGCGCGGGTCTATGGAAAGGTCGCGCATTGTCGAATTAAAAAGCTCGGCTTCCTCGTCAGCCAGCGCGTGCAGAATATGTTCGATAGAAATATAATTCTGGTCGCGCCGCCTCGATTCGTTCATCGCGCCGTCCAGAACGCGTCTGCCGCTATCGCTGAATTTATCTTTATAGGCTTCTAAATCTGTCATAATTTCTCTTACTGCTCCTGAAACTTTAGATGCCGTGTGGACGACAATTTATGCCCGGAAACATTGTATCATTTTCAAAGTAACAAAAGACAGAAACAATTCGGCAGATTAGCTGTTTTCATCAATCTGCCGAATTGAAACTGTAGGTTTATAGTCAATAAAGGCGGAAACGCCGGCAGTCATGGAGCGTGTTCTTTAACCATAAAAGACACGCTCCATGACTGCCAGCGTTTCTGCCTTTGATTTTATTTTTTATTCATATTCTTCGCCGTGCGTTCCGGGAATCGGTTTTTTCTTCTCCGGCGCGTCCGTAA
>DASVWG010000197.1:0-4894 GCA_036389695.1 Pyrinomonadaceae bacterium | reverse complement strand
TGTTGACACCGAAAGTTTGTTCAATTGCCGGGTTTCAAGGGCTACACGCTTTACCAATTCATATAATCAGGTTTTATATATAATCACTTTGAAAAATTAAGGAGATCCTATGGATGAGTTTATTGCTATCATCAAAATGTTTGGTGGTAACTTCGCGCCGCGCGGGTGGGCGCTGTGCAACGGTCAGATTCTTTCTATCGCGCAGAACACGGCGCTTTTTTCGCTGTTAGGCACGACTTTCGGCGGCAACGGTCAGACGACTTTCGCGCTGCCGGATTTACGCGGTCGCGTGCCGATTCATCCGGGACAGGGACCGGGACTTTCGCCCTACGTCTTAGGTCAGGCATCCGGCACGGAAACCGTGACCCTGCTGGTTACTCAAATGCCGCAGCACATACATACATTCGCTGCACCGGTTTCGAGTAATGATGCCAATGACAGTATTCCGACGGGCAATGTGCCGGCGACTCTTCCTAGCAACGCTTACACATCAGCTGTACCGGACAGTGCATTTAAGCCCGGCAATACCGGCATCGCGGGCGGCAGCCAGCCGCACGAGAACATTCAACCGTATCTGTGCGTCAACTTTATTATTTGTCTGGAAGGCATCTTCCCGTCGCGCAACTAAAAAATGTTTGCTTTAGGCTTATCCGCGGCGAGAAAGGCGAAAAACTTTCGTTCGGCTCGCTGCGGATAAAGAAGAATTCAAAATCAGTTTTAGGGCACTCAGCCTGCAAACCAAGGGCAGTTTAAAGAGGTAAAATTTCAATGAAAAACAAGACTTCTACGCTTAATCGCTTATTTTCCAACATCTTTTCCATCGTTTTGCTGGCGGCGATTTCTCTCGCGCCGACGATTAGTCCGGTTACTGCGGCAAACGCGGCGGGCGAGTCAAACGCCGCGCCGAATTTTTTGATGCCGCCGATGACGACGACGGTGACAAACGCGGCTCCGATTGTCATTCCCGAAAATCCGGGCGTTCCGCCGCTCTATCCGTCGCCGATTACGATTTCGGGCGCGGTCGGGACAATCACGAACGTTACGGTTACGATAAATAATCTTTCCGTCGTGCGCCCGCGTGACCTCGATATGCTCCTGGTCTCGCCCACCGGTCAAAAGTTTGTTTTCTTTTCGGACGCTGGCGGAGTTCTTGCCGGAGCGAATACGGTTAATGTCACTATCACGCTGAGCGACGCTGCCGCAACTTTTCTGCCGGATAACCAGACCGGCGCTACGCCGCTTACGTCAGGCACTTTCAAGCCGACCAATAATGACAGCTTGGATACAGCTTTTCCGGCTCCGGCTCCGGGCACGCCATATAATTACGCGGCAAATAATCCGGCGGGAACCGCCAGCCCCGGCACGGCGACATTCGCCAGCGTTTTCGCGCAGCCCGGCGTGGCGGCGAACGGCGTTTGGAATCTTTACGTGATTGATGATGCGGGCGGCGGCGCGGGCGGCACAATCGCCGGCGGCTGGACGCTGAGCGTGACGACCGACGGTATTCCGACGACTGCCGCAAACGCGAATGTGAACGGTCGCGTGGTCAACTCCGAAGGTCGCGCGCTTTCCAATGTGAAGGTCGGAATGACTCTCCCGAGCGGAGAAGCGCGTTACGCCCTGACCAACCCGTTCGGCTATTTCGTTTTTGCCAACGTTCCGGCAGGCGAAACCTATGTCTTCGCCGTCAAAGCGAAAGGCTATCAACCGGCAAGCGTCGTCAGAGAAGTGAACGAAGACGTCGCTGATTTGTTGATTACTCTGCAGCCGGATAATTAACTTTTCGCGGCGGGCAAAAGCTTGCCTTAAACTGAAAACCGTAAAGAGCGTGTTCGATTGATTTCGGTCGGACACGCTTCTTTTGTCCGCTTCCGCGTCCAAACTGAAAATATTTTTGTGACACCAACGATTATCAAGGAAACGCGTCTCGTCGCGCCTTACGGAAACGTTCTGAAAAATCTTCTCGTTTCAAGGGAAGAAGCCGCAGATTTTAAAAAATACGCCGGTACTCTGCCGTCCGTGCAGCTTTCGGCGCGGGCGATTTGCGATTTGGAAATGCTGGCAACCGGCGCTTTTTCTCCGCTCGAAGGCTTTATGAACAAGGCGGATTACGACCGCGTTCTCGGTGAAATGCGTCTGGCGAGCAGCCACGTTTTTCCCGTTCCCGTCACGTTGCCGATTAATGCGGAAAGCGGAATCCGCGAAAACATGGAAATCGCCCTGCGCGACGCGAAAAACAATCTGCTGGCTGTTCTCAGGGCAGAAGAAATTTACGAATGGAATCGCACCGAATTTGCCCGGCAGGTTTTAGGAACCGAAGACGCGCGGCATCCGCTCGTCGCGGAAATGAGCGATTGGGGCACACGAAACGTTTCGGGGCGCTTACGCGTCTTTGAGCTTCCGCGTTATTACGATTTTCCCGAACTGCGCCTTTCGCCCGCCGAATCTCGCGCGCGGCTCGCTGCGCGCGGCAACGAACGCGTCGTCGCCTTTCAGACGCGCAATCCGCTGCACCGCGCGCACGAAGAATTGACGAAACGCGCATTGGAAAAAACCGGCGGAACGTTGCTGCTGCATCCGGTCGTCGGTCTGACCAAGCCGGGCGACGTCGATTATTACAGCCGCGTCCAGACGTATAAAATTCTGACCGAAAAATATTACGACCGGAACAGAGTTTTGCTCGCGCTGCTGCCGCTCGCGATGCGCTTTGCCGGACCGCGCGAGGCGCTCTGGCACGCCGTCATTCGCCGCAATTACGGCGCGAATTATTTAATCGTCGGGCGCGACCACGCCAGCGCCGGTCTGGATTCCAACGGCGAGCCTTTCTACGCGCCACACGCGGCGCGCGATTTGGTCGAAAAATTTTCCGGGGAAATCGGCGTCGCGGTCGCGGCGTTTGAAGAATTAGTTTATCTGCCCGAAACGGAAAGCTTCGAAGAAGTCTCGAAAGCTTCGGCGGATAAAAAATTCTTTCCGCTTTCCGGAACCGAGGTGCGCGAAGATTTTTTGAATAAAGGTCGAAAGCTGCCCGCGTGGTTTACGCGCCCGGAAGTCGCGCAGATTCTCGAAGAATCTTATCCGCCGCGTCACCGTCAGGGCGTGTGCGTCTGGTTTACGGGCTTGAGCGGCGCGGGAAAATCGACGACCGCCGAGATTCTGACCGCGATGCTCGCGGCTTGCGGTCGGCGCGCGACTTTGCTCGACGGCGACATCGTGCGCACGCATCTTTCCGCCGGACTCGGTTTTGATAAAACGGGACGCGATATGAACATTCGCCGTATCGGTTTCGTCGCTTCGGAAATCGTCCGTCACGGCGGCGTCGCCGTTTGCGCGGCAATCAGCCCGTATCGCTCGACGCGCGCCGAAGTCCGCCGAATGGTCGGCGAAAATTTCGTCGAAGTTTACGTCGACACGCCGCTCGCCGTCTGCGAAGAGCGCGACACGAAAGGAATGTACGCCAAAGCGCGGCGCGGCGAAATCAAGGATTTTACCGGCATCGACGACGTTTACGAATCGCCGCAGCACGCCGAAATCACGCTCGACACAATCAACCAATCGCCCGAAGCCAACGCGCGTTTGATAATAAATTATCTTATCGAGGACGGATTTATACGCAATTAATGCAAAATGCAAAATGCAAAGTGCAAAATATCAGGATTTAGAATTTAAGATTTAGAATTAAATCTGTTCTTTCATTTTGCACTTTGCATTTTGCGTTTTGCATTTTCGACGTTTTGCACTTTGCATTTTGCATTATTTTACCTATGTCTCTGGAAAATTTTGAGCGTTTTCGGGAAATCGTTTTACGGGATTTGTCGCTTCAGGAGCAGCTGCGGGAAATTACCGAACGTTCCGTTTTTATGCAAAAGGTCGTCGAATTGAGCGCGCGATGCGGCTATGAAATTACGCCGGAAGATGTCGAAGAAGCGATGAGCCGCAGTCGGCGCGCGTGGCGCGAAAGATGGATATGAGTCAAGGGCTGGAAAATTTGCGGGATTGGATGCCGGTTTGCTTTTACTGGCAGGAAACCGGCGCGTTTCTCGATTGGTGTTATATGGGGAAAAAGCGTTTTACCGAGCCTTTTTTCTACGCCACAATTGAAAGGCGCTTTCGCGAGCCTTTCAATTTATTGTTTCGTCACGAAACGCCGATTGAAGTTTTAGGCGAGCTAAACGCCGTTTCGGACGTGCTTCGACCGAGCGGTTTTATCTTTCACCTGTCGCGGTGCGGGTCGACGCTCATTTCGCAGATGCTCGCCGCGCTTCCGCAAAATATCGTCATTTCCGAGCCGCCGCCGATTGATTTGATTTTGCGGGCGAATTTAAAGAATCCGGAAATTTCGGACGCGCAGCGCGTTCAATGGCTGCAATGGATTATCGGCGCCTTCGGGCGAAAAAGAAACGCGGACGAGAAATATTATTTTGTTAAATTCGACAGTTGGAACACGTTCGATTTGGCTTTAATCCAGCGCGCCTTTCCCGACGTGCCGTGGATTTTTCTGTATCGCAATCCAATCGAAATTATCGCTTCGCATATGAAACAGCGCGGCGCGCAGATGATTCCGGGCGTCGTCAGGGAAATTTTGCCCGATCTGGATTCGAGCGAGATTTTGCAGATGCCGCCTGAAGAATATTGCGCCCGCATTCTGGCGCGAGTTTGCGAAAGCGCGCTCAAGCGCCTGCCGAATCGGAACGCGCTTCTTGTCAACTACACGCAATTGCCCGAAGCGGTCACGTCCGCCGTTCTCGAACATTTTCGCGCCGTTTATACGCCCGCAGACATTGAACAAATGAAAAGCGCCGCGCAGTTTAACGCCAAAACGCCGCAGCTGAATTTTGTTCCCGACAGCGAAATAAAGAAAAAACAAGCGAGCGACGCGGCGCGCGCGGCGGCT
>DASVWG010000196.1:0-3444 GCA_036389695.1 Pyrinomonadaceae bacterium | reverse complement strand
CTTCGTTGCCGTTCGGAACTGTCGAGAGGTTCGTCGTCAAGCCGTTCATTTCCTGCGCGGTGTTCAAAATCGCGGCTTTGACCAGCGCAGGACTCGGGTTTTGCCCGGCGTGCGTATTTTTCCAGTATTGCGTGAAAAGCGCGGCGGCTCCGGCAACCTGCGGCGCGGCGTGCGACGTTCCCGTGCTCCACGCGTGATTGGCGTCGATGGTTCCGCTGACGCTCGATCCGTTTCCCGCGCGCGAACCGGAAATAACCGTTCCCGGCGCGGTAATATCGGGTTTGATACGACCGTCAGCGGCGGGACCGCGACTCGAAGTGCTGCGTAAATCTTCCATATTGTCCGCGTTCGCTCCGCCGATTTCCGGGCGGACGTTTTCGGAATTGGCGACGGAGATAACGTTTTTCGCGACTTTCGGACGAGTCAGGCTGTTTGCGCCCGGACCGGAATTTCCCGCCGAAAAGATAATATTAAACGGGTCAATCGTCGCCGCCAGCGAGCCGTCGCGAACAAAACCGTCGTATTGCGCGGCGAGCGAATCGTAGGCATTATTGTTAAGCCCGTTTCCCCAACTGTTATTCGAGATTGTGCCCCTGACGCCGTTCGGACCGACAGTGTTTAAAGTATCGTCAACCGCCTGCGCGTCGGTCGTCGTGTTTCCGCTCTTTAAAAACGGGATATTGATAATGTTGGTTCTCGGCGCGATTCCCAAACCGTAGTTATAGCCGGTCGGGTCGAGCGTGCCGAACGGCGTGCTGCCCGCGATAATGCTGGCGTTGATGTGACCGTGACCGCCTGACGCGCCAGCGGTCGCGCCGCGCAGCGGACCGTCAACCGTATTCGCCGTCGTCAGATAAAAACCGCCGTTGCCCGGAATGTTTACGCCGTCGTCAACCACCGAAACGGTCACGTCCGCGCCGTCCACGCCGAATTGCGCCAGCGGATTATAACCCGGCGCTAAAATGCTGGTCGGACTGGTGTAATTTCCGGCGACAATCTGCGCGGCGCGCTCGTCTTCGCGCTCCGGTTTGACATACGGGTCAATGCGCACGACGTCGGAAATTTTCGCGATTTCCGCGACTTCATTAACCGGCATTTCGACGCGCAGAACATTGAAAAAATTATTCGACAGCTTAATCGTGTTCAGGATTCTGCCGGAAAACGAATCGGAAACTCTGCCCGCCGCCTGTTCGAGATTGGCGCGAGAAAAAACCGCGATGTCGAACATTGCCGTCTCGCCGCGCCGATTGTCGGTAAATTGTTTCAGTTCGGGCGAAAGCTTATCGTTCGCCGCGTAACGACCGACCCATCGGACGCGCGAATGCGTCGTGATTCTGGAAATTGTCGGCGCATCGGCGTAAACGAAAAACGCCTGATGCGGAACGTATTGCACGATTTCCGCGCCGATTTCGCGCAGGCTTTCGAGCCATTCGTCTTTCGTCGCGGCGGCAAACTGCACGACGTAATAATCTTTTTCGGCGACGCTCAGGTTTTCCGCGCTGTTCGGCTTAACGGTTTCGGCGGGCGGCGTTTTGACCGGCTCGTATTTTCGCGCCGGCAGATTAATGGTCGTTTCCATTTTCGCCGCGTCAAATCTCGACAAATCCGTCCGTTCGCTCGTCGCTAAAACGACGAACGCGCCGTAATCTTCGACAATCGTGCCGAGTTTTTCCAGACTGCGGCGCTCGGCTTCGCTGCGCAGCGTCACGCGCTGCAAAATTTTCGATTTACTGCGCACGGCGCTCGTCACCGCGTCGGCTTTGGCGTATTTATCGAAAAGACTCGCGCTCGTTTCCTGCGCCTTTTGCGGCACGACGCCGATGCCGAGAAAAACGAAAGTGTAAATCAAAAAAACCGCGGCGAAACGCTGTACGACGCGCAAAAAGTTATCTTTTGCCTTCATTCTTAAAAAACTCCTGATGTAACTATAAAGGTCGGGTTGGTAAACTTCTGACGGTTTGCCTTTGTGATAGCTAACCAATTTATCACAGTGTTTTTTATTTATGAAGACGAGAGCGTTAATTTGATGATTTAATCATTTGCGCTTTGGCTTAGCGAACGTCGTAGCGCAGTCTGCCGAGCAAAAGCGACGAAGTATTCTCGCATCTCTGGCGAAAGCTGACGTCGATGTATAAAAGCTCGTTGCTCGAATCGCTGAATTGCAGATTGTGAATCGTAAAACTGGCGTCGCCCGCCGAGCAGCTGCGCCCATCGCCGTAGAATCTGACCGACGGGTAAGCTTCGCTGTTGCGCTGTTTGTAACCGGCGTTTGAATAGGTCGCGCCGGGCTGGAAAACGACGTTGTCGGGCACGCTCAGCGTCAGGTAAAACCATTTGTCGCCGTTATCGACGCCGATATTCAAATATCTTTTCGAGCCGCCGCTGGACTTGAATTTGCTTTCGTCGGAAGTGAAAACCCAATCCAAGCCTTTGCCGACGTAATCGCCCTCGGAGCTGTTGAAAACCAGATACGATTTTTCGCGGCGCGGCGCGGGCTGGCGCGCGATTTTCAGCGGTCGCTGCGGCATCGTCGGGTTGGTCGTCGAAGGATAATTGGTCGGAACGCTCGTCGTGCCGGTCGAATACTGCGGGCTTGAATATTGCTGATTCGTATTCGTCAATAACTGCGGATTGTTCTGGACGTCTCTGGCTTTTTGAAAAGCGTTGTCCGAGCGCTGCTTGTAATCGACGATTTTCGACTGCGCGTCGGCGTAATCCGGGCTGGATTCGTGAACCGAGGCGAGTAAGGTCGAAGCGCGTTTATACTTGTTGCCGATTTCTTCCCACTCGAATTTGGTCGTCGCTTTTTTCTCGATTTTCGAGGCTTCGGCGGCTTGCGCCAAAGCTTCCTGATACGCGCCGGAATCCGCCGGACTCGGAAGCGGCGTGGCGACGGCGGTGTTATTCGCGATGGCGTTTTTGCGCGCTTCGGCGTCGGCTGTTTTGATGGCGGAAGAAATCAGAACGTAGCCGCCGATGAAAAAGAAAAGCAAAACCAGCGCCGCGACAAATCCGCCGAGCGCGAGGTCGTTGTTCCAAATCCATTGAATGAATCCCTTGCTTTCCCCGCTCGATGTTTCGACTTTTTGATAACCGGCTTGATAGCCGTTTTGTCTCTGAAATTCGGGCTGAAAGGGCTGCGGCGTGTAAACGATGGTCGGCGGAAGATTCTGCTGCTGCTGTTGTTGTGCCTGCGGCGCGGGCTGTGTCGGCAGAATTGTCGGTCCTGAATAATGTTCCTGCGGCGCAGGCGTCTGCGGAGTCTGAGCTACGACCGGATTTTGAGCCGCGACCGGATTTTGCTGCACAACAATCGGACTGTGCGGCACGACGATTGGCGCTTGCACGGCGATTGGCTGAACCGGCTGAAAAACTTTCGGCTGAACGTAATTCTGCTGTTTTCTGCCGTAGCCGAGACTCGACGCAATCGTATTTAATGCGGCA
>DASVWG010000195.1:0-6362 GCA_036389695.1 Pyrinomonadaceae bacterium | reverse complement strand
ACGGCTTCGACTTTGCTGTAAAACCACGAATCCTTGCTGTCTTTTTCGGTCTCGTCCTTTTGCTGTTCGACTAAAGATGCCGTGTTCGATTCCGCGCCGCGCAGGATTTCGTGGCTGCCGTGTTCTTCCGACTGCGCGAATTCGGCGTCGCGCTGTTCGTCAGATTCTTTTTCCCTGTGCGGCTTAATCCAGCGCGCGGCGAGCATCGGCGTTAAAGTAAACGAAACAATCAAGCTGACGGCAATCGCCGCCGCCGCCGTCAAGCCGAAAGAAGACATAAAACGACCGACGATGCCCTGCATAAATCCGACCGGAATAAACACGGCGAGCAGCGAAAGCGTCGTCGCTAAAACGGCTAAACCGATTTCTCTGGTGCCTTCGATGGCGGCTTGAAAAGGATTCATGCCCTTTTCTTCGACAAAGCGATAGATGTTTTCCAGCACGACAATCGCGTCGTCAATCACGATGCCGACCATCAAGGTCAGAGCGAGCATCGTCATCTGATTCAGCGAATATCCGAGCGCGGCGATGACGGCGAAAGACGCGATAATCGAAGTCGGAATCGCCAGCGCCGCGATAAGCGTCGAGCGGAAATTCCACAAAAACAGGAAGACGACCGCAGCGGCGAGAAGTCCGCCGATAATCAGGTGTTCTTCGATGGCGTGTAAGCTGTTTTCGATAAACTCGGATTGGTCGCGCGTGATGGCGATGTTCAAATCCTTCGGCAGCGTCGGCTGAATCTCCGCCATTCTTTGTTTGACGCCGCTGATAAGCTCGATTGTATTCGAGCCGGATTGCTTGCGGATGGCGACGGAAACCGACGGGACGCTGTTGAGCGAAGCCGCCGTCGTCGGGTCGACGCCCGCATCCGCGACGCGACCGACGTCTCTGATTTTTATCGGATAACCGTTGCGCGTGGCGATGACGATGTCGTTAAATTCTTCGACTTTGGTAATCTTGCTGAGCGTCCTCAGAGCCGTCGTCCGCGCGCCTTCCTGCACCGAGCCGCCCGGCGATTCCGTATTCTGCGCGCGCACGGCATTGACGACCTGCGTCACCGGAAGATTGTAGGCGCGCAGGCGGTCGGGATTAATATAAATTTTTATTTCGCGGTCGCGCGCACCGAAAATCTGGATTTCGCCGACGCCTTCGGCGTTTTCAATCCGCTCGACGATTTGGTTCTGCACCAAATCCGTCAGCTCGACGACCGAACGCGGGGCGCTGACCGTGTAAATCAAAACCGGCTGCGAATCGGGGTCGGATTTACGAACGGTCGGCGGGTCGGCGCTTTCCGGCAGGCGATTGATGACGCCGCTCAATTTCTGCTGAATTTCCTGATAAGCCTGGTCGGGGTCTTTGTCGAGATTGAACGTCAAAGTCACGTTCGAGCGTCCCTGCGACGAATTCGAGCGCATTTCCTCGATGCCGGGAACGGTATTGACCGCGCCTTCGATAATGTCGGTTATCTCGGTTTCCATCTGTTCGGGCGCCGCGCCCGGATTGGAAGTCGAAACCGAAATCGTCGGCAAATCAATCTTCGGAAAGCGGTCGACGCCGAGCGTAAAAAAACTAAACCCGCCGACCACCGTCAAAAGCAAAACGATGACGGTCGCGAAAACCGGACGGTGAACACAAATTTCGGCTAACCATTGCATAATCTTTTAAGTTCCAAGTTTAAGGTTCAATGTTCAAAGTTACTTGAATTTGTCGCCGCGCAAATCAGATTGTTGAAGATACTTCATAAAACCTGAAATTAAACGGCTCGTTTCCAATAACTTATTTGAAAGTTTCTCAAACTCTGTTTTATCAATATAATTTTGGTCTAACGCCACATAAAGTTGCGCTCGAACCTCACCACATGAACCTTTAGCTATTGCTAAAAATTGCAAAAATTCTTTATTGCCGCTTCTTTCAAAACCCTCGGCGATGTTTGAAAGAATTGAAACGGAAGCCCGCCGAATTTGATTTCGCAAAGCAAAATCTTGACCGAAACCTTCATTTGAAGTGGCAGAATAAATCATCTTCGTAACCTCACGCGCCAATTTCCAAGATTCTACGTCTTCAAATTTTTCGATTTTCGCCATAATCCAACTTTCATCAACTTTGAACTTTGAACCTTGAACCTTGAACTATTGAATTTCCACCCTCGCCCCTTCATAAAGCTGGTCTAAATTGCTGACGGCGATTGTTTCGTCGGCGTTGACGCCGTTTATAATCTGCACCGTATCGCCTTCTTCCGTGCCGAGCTGGACGACCTTTAGCTTGGCAACGTTTTCCTGTATGACGAAGACGCGATAGGAATTCGTCGTCGGGTCGTTGACGACGGCGGTGCGCGGCACGAAAACGCCCGCGTTGCCGCCTTCGCGCACGATGCGCGCGGTCGCGAACATTCCCGAGCGCAGAGCGTTGTCGCCGTTTTCAATCGAAGCTTCGACGACCGCCGCGCGCGAATTCGGGTCGACCGCCGGATTGACCGCCGTCACGACGCCGCCGAATTTGCGGTCTTTGTAAGCATCGACCTCAAGCTGGACGGCTTTACCGAGCGTCACGTAAGGCACGTCGGATTCGGCGACCTGCATCTGCAATTTAATCGGGTTCACCCGCAGAATCGTCGCGATAATCGACGCCGACGAAACATATTCGCCGACCGCGACGGGACGATTGCTGATAAAACCGGAAAACGGAGCGCGGACGACCGTATCGGCAACCGCCGCCTGCGCCGTTCCGACCTGCGTTCGCGCGGCTTCGACGTTGGCTTGCGCGGCTTTTATCGCCTGATTATTCTGGCGCGCCGCGTTACGCGCCGCTTCCTGCTGCTGGCGGGCGTTGTTGACGCGGGCGCGCGCCGTGTCCCGCGCCGTGCGATACTGCTCGTAATTCTGGATGGAAACGTCGCCCGTTTCGGCTAAATCGCGATAGCGTCTTTCGTTCGCTTCCGCCTGCCTGAGTTCGGCGAGCGCCTGCTCGTAATTGGCGTTTGCCGCCTGCACTTCGGGAATCGTCGAAGCGTTAAAAGTTCCGTTTGGCGAAAGTCCGAGACGCGCTTCAGCCTGCCGGACACCGGCGATTGCCTGCGTCACTCCGGCTTGCGCTTCCGCCAGCCGCAATCGCGCGTCTTTGTCGTCAATTTTGGCAATCACGTCGCCCTGCCCGACAAATTGACCGACATTTGCCGAAACATTGACGACTTTGCCCGCTACCTTCGGCGCAACGTCCGAGGTTTCGTTCGCCACTAAAGTTCCCGTCGATTGAATAAAAGCCGGAACTTCGCGCCCGACGGCTTTCGAAACTGAAACAGTGACGACCGGACCGGCATCCGGAATCGGCGGGTTGCTGCCGTTACTGTTGCCGCCGCCGCGACGATTGCCCTGCGCCGAGCCGCTGCCGCTGCAAGCGGCTGAAAAAACCAGAGCCGCCAGAAATAAAATAAAGACGCCGAAAAAACCGCTCCGGCGGAAAAATTTAGAAAAGTGCATAGAAATAGTTTTACCGCAAAACCAAACGATTTGCTAAAAATTTATGCGGCGAAAGTTTTTGAATTGAGTTTTAAAGTTATTCCCGCCCGCGTTTTTAAAAAATCGCCGTAACTTTTATAGACAATCATAAGCCGCAAATGGTTACAGCGCGGGCGGTTTCTTTACAAAACTTTGCTTTAAGCGGTCAGCCGTCAGCAGTCAGCGGTCAGTTGCTGGTTGAATGAAAATTCAAAATGCAATTTATGTTCAACTTGCCGCTGACCGCTAACCATTTTTTCCGTTGTAACTTTTTTCGCGCATTCGGTGTCTTATCAAAATAGGCGGGCAAGGGCAGGTTTTAAACCGATTCTCAGACTTTCTTTCAGCGACGCTTGTGAATATCATTCTAGTAGATACAATTCGTAAAAAATTTGTCGATAATGATAGAGCAAGGGAGCATTGCTTGAAAGATTACGCGGAACTTTCGGATTTGGAACTGGCGCGCGCGAGCGGCGACGAGGGCGACGAAAACGCCTTTGCCGAAATCGTGCGGCGCTATACGCCGAGAGTTTTCCGCTTCGTCAGCCGCTTTTTCCGCCAGCGCGGCGTGGTCGAAGAAGTCGCGCAGGACGTTTTTCTGCGGATTTTCACGCAGTTGAAAAGTTACGAAGGTCGCGGCTCTTTCGAAGGCTGGCTGACGCGCATCACGGTCAACACGTGCATCAATCAGCTGCGCAGCGCGAAACGCGAAACCGAATTGACCGTTTCCGCTCTGAGCGAAGAGGAAACCGATTGGCTCGAACAAAAAATGTCGGACGCGGCTGCCTTGCAGCATCAATCGGACGAGGAAAAACTGATTGCCGCCGATTTGGTCAACCGCGTGCTGGAAACGATGTCGCCCGATGACCGTTTGGTTTTGACGCTTATTGACGGCGAAGGACATTCGATTCGGGACATTTGCGAGATGACCGGCTGGACGGAATCGAAAGTCAAGATTCAGGCTTTTCGCGCGCGGCGTCGGATGCGCGAAGCGGTCGAGAATTTAATGCGAAAGACGCAGAAACAGCAGAAGGCTTAAAATGAAAAACGAACATATCTTAGAAATTTTGGACGAAAAAGCGTTCGCCGAGCTGGACGAAGCCGAGATGATTTTTATCAAAGCGCACGCGGCGCAATGCGCGAGCTGTTTTCAAGCCTTCGAAGCCGCGCGGGTTTCGTCCGTTTTATTGAAAACGCACGCGGCGGAAATGTTCGCGCCGTCGCCGTTTTTCCAGACGCGCGTCATGGCGAATTTGCGCGAAAAGCAGGCGAAAATAAATCCTTTCGCGGCAATCGGCAGACTTTGGAAAGCGTCGGCGTCCTTAGTTGTATTGATGTTGACGACGGTCGTCGCGCTGATTGCGCTGACGATTTTCGCGCCGAATTTTAATACGTCTTCAGGCGTGCAAGCATCATCTTCATTCGACAATTATTCGACCGATATGGTGATTATGAACGAGCGTCTGCCCGGCAGAGAACCGACCAACGAGCAGGTTTTTCAGATAATTTACGCCTCGGATAACGGTTCGAGAAAATAACGAATTATGAACAGCAGTAACAAATTCAACTGGCAGGTCAGAATCGCGGCGCTGAGCGTTTTTCTGCTCGGTTTCGTCGCCGGCGCGCTTGCCTTAAACGCATATCACGTCTGGTTTGCGGCTTCCTCGCCGACCAAGCAGCAGCGTTACGAGCAGATTTTCGACCAGCTTTCGCTTTCCGAACCGCAGAAAACCGAAATCCAGAAAATCGTCGGCGAAACGCGCGAGGAAATTCAAGCCCTGAGAAAAGAATCCGAGCCGCGCGTCAAGGAAATTCGCGGTCGCGCCGACGAAAGATTCCAAAAAGTCTTTACGCCCGAACAATGGCAGAAATTTCAGAATTTAAGAGACACTTTGCGGGAAAGCGAGAAAAATTCAAATAAATAAAGTGATAGGTAAAAAGTGATAGGTGATAGGGAGAAGAAGTTTTTTCCCTATCACCTATCACTTTTTACCTATCACTTTCCTTACTTTTCTCCGCGCTCTTCTTCGATTTCTGATTCCAAAGCGACGGCGAGTTTTCTCACACCCGGCTGGTCGAAAGTTTCAATCCAGCGAATCGCTTCGTCCAGCACGCGAAGCTGGTATTCTTTAAAATTCGGCTTGCCGACGACGCTGCCCAGTTCGCCTGTGTAATACGCGCCGCGCGGCGGGCGGACTGATTCGGTTAAGCCTTTTTCGACCGAAATCATCATCGTCGGAATGCCCGACTGCTCAATCGCGCGGGCGAGAATCGCCGTGCTTTGATGACACAATCTTGACGCGGGAACGAGCAGAGCGGCTTGCGCGCCGTAACGATGCAGGCGCTCAATCATCTGCGGCGCGATGGTTTCGGAGACGAGCCGCGCGTTTGGAATAAAGCCGCTGAAGCTCCACCAGACTTCGTTTAATCTTCCGATAACGGCGTTGGCTTCGTACTCCAGCAGGCGCTCAATCGGAATCTGCGCGTTGCGGTCTTGCCGGACGGCGGTCGGGTCGTAACCGCGCGCGGCGTAGCGCAAATCTTCCGCGCCAACTTCAATCGGAATCTCGCGAAAATTCGCGTCGCCGTCTCTGGCGGTCGTGTCGAAAGCTTCCGTGCCGTCGATATACGCGCCCGCCGACGAAATCAAAGCCAGATTCAGCATCGGCAAAGCGCGGCGCATCGGCGTAAACGGCGCGTACGTGTTTTCGACAAACGGGTAATTCGTTAAATTATCGCCGCCGCGCCAGCGCGAATAGCGACCCGACCATTGACCCAGGTTCTCAATCGGCTCATCTTCCCGAACAACCGTCGCGCGGGCGGCGCGTCCCAATCGGCGTTCGATGTTTTCTCTAATCGTATTGAACA
>DASVWG010000194.1:0-3740 GCA_036389695.1 Pyrinomonadaceae bacterium | reverse complement strand
TGCCGCAAAGCCGGAATTATGATAAATACTTTTATGCTCGCCAGCGATTGGTATCTGGTCGAATTCGTCAAGCAAATGTCGGCGATGACGCGCGGCAAAGCGTATTTCGCGAACCCGAATAATCTGACGCAGTTTGTGTTGATGGATTTTCTGAAACGCCGGACGAGCCGCGTAAAATAATTAATTAAAAACTGTCTCGTTCTGTGTTAATCTGTGGTTTCTATTTCTATGCTTTACAGAGAATTGCTCGCCAGCGAATTGGAAAATCAGCGTGACGATTTCAAGCGTTTTGCGCTCGAACAGACGAAGGATTTAACGGAATATCTCGAAAAACTTTCAAGGTTTTGCCGGAAATCTTATACGGAAATCGTCGCGCTTCTGGAAGGCGCGGAAAATTGCGGCGCGGTTCCGTCGCAGGAATTTGAAGAAGCTCGGCGGTTTTCCGTTTCGTTTAATCAATCGTGGAATAATCACGAGGAGGCGCGGGCGTGGGCGTTTGAGATTTTGCGGAATCGCACGACGTTTGCGGCGGACGGCAGCCAGCTTTTTGCCGAAAGGGAAGTTTCGCTGCCGGTGGCGGCAATCCAAATCGGATGGTTCGAAAATCCGCATAACGACGGCGTCGGCTACGAGAAACAGGCGCATTTTTTCGTTTTGCCGCCGAACGAGCTTTTGTCGCAGGACGAGCCGGTGATTCCCGAAACCAAAGTCGGACAGCGGCGGTTTGAAGCGGAAATCGAAAGAATCAAGACGTTTTTGAAAAAGAAACAGGGCTGGCAAGAGCGCGGCGAGCGGATGCCTTTGGCTTTTTATGACGGAACGCTTCTGCTTTCGATTTCACTGCCGAAAACCGATTTGCAGGAAGGCTTTATCAACAAACTGGTCGAACTGGTGCGCGTCTCGGAACTGACGGAAGTGCCGCTCGTCGGCTATGTTGACCGCAGCTACGCGCGAGATTTATTGAGTTTGCTGAATACGTTTGACGGCGCGGCGCGCCCGACGAATCAGCAAACATTAGACGACGTTTCCGTGCTTCACGCTTCGACGGCGGAAAGCGCGCAAACCTTGAAAAATTGGGGCGACCGGACGATTTTTTGTTACTCGAAGCGGCGCGGTCTGAACGCTTTTATCAACGCGGAAACCGGAAAATCCATTGTCGGTTTCACGTATCTGCAAACGACTTCGGACAGCGCTCCGGCGCGGCTCGACGTTCCGGCTTGGATTTACGAAAAAGGTCTTTTGGATGAAGTTGCGGACACTGTGAGAGCAGAGTGCGTCGTCGGTCTCGGCTATCCGTACGCGCTGGAAACTGCCGACCAAACGGCGGTGATTACCGTCCGCGACCGGGAAATTTTCCTGCGGACTTTACAAGACTTTGCGATGCGTGAAAAACTAAGCTTTGGAGTTTCGCGCAAAGCGGCGAGTAAAGGCAGAAGACGATGAAAGATATGAGACACGGAGACGCGGAGACGCGCAGACACGGAGACGAAATCACCGCGTCACCGCGTCACTCGCTCGCCGCGTCGCCCGTTTGTTCCGCCTGCGGCAGCGAGGCGCGCCGCCGAAACGCGAAATTCTGTCTGACCTGCGGAAAATTTTTGCGCGAAGGCTATCAACCGCTCGACTCGCTTCGCGCATCTTATCGTCTGCAGGGAAAAACTTTTGCGCTCGAAGAGCAGAAAGAAGAGGAAATACAAACCTTGTTTGAAAGAAACAAAAACACAGTTTCCGAAACCGCCTGGGCATGCGTCGTCTATTCGTTTGTGCCTTATCTGGGAATTTTGTTCGTGCCTTTCGCCTTCCTGGTCGGCAGCTTCGGCGTGCTGGTTTCCTACCGCAAGCCTTATCTCGGCGGCAGGCGCTTGTCGCTGGTCAGCGTCGCTTTAAGCTTCGTCGTTCTGGTCGTCCAGATTTTCCTTTGGTGGCTTCTCTATATTATTCCCGAAATCGGAAAGCAAATATAATCGTCCTTTGTCCTTCGTCCTTAGTCTTTCGCCAGTGAGCAAAATTTCAAAACGCAGTTTAAGCTCAAACCGCAAAGGACGAAGGGCAAAGGACAAAGGACGAAAGACTTATGAAAATAGCGAAAATTGTGAAATCGAATTCCCACGTTGATTACGTCGGGCGCGTTATAGATTCGCTCGATGTTGCCGCGCCGCCGGCGGCGGAAGATTACGGTTTCGCGCAGTTTGTTTCGCTGCCGCTGGAGAATAGAGAGGAAATCGTCGGCGTGATTTACAATTCGATTCTGATTAATCCCGATTACGCCAATTACGGTCCGCGTCTTTCGCCGAAGCCGGAGCTCGGCGGTTTCAGTCCCGATTATCTGAACGAGCAGGGCTTGCTCATCGGCATTCTTCTGGTCGGCACGACCGATAAAGACGGGAAAGTCGCGCACGGCATTCCGCGCCGCGTCGTTCCCGCCGGGCAGGACGTTTACAAAATCGACGCAAGCGATGTAAAGCGTTTTCACTCGGACGAAAACGAATGTTTGCAGATTCATTATTACTCGCAAATCGTTGCTCACGCGGGACTTTTCGCGACGCCGCTACTCGAAGCGATTATCGGGCAATTGAGTCTCGATTGCAGCGACGACGACAAAAAACGGCTCGGCGTCTTAAAACAATCGCTGGCGTGGCAACGCACAATGGGCGGAATGCGTCTATAATTTAGATTTTCAGATTTATTATTTCCCCTAACAAAAAGAGGTTTTATGAAAAAAATGTTGATTATGCTGGCAATCAGCCTGTTTGCCTGTGCGCTGACGGCTTTTGCCCAACCGCGTCCGGTTGAAACCAAAACTCCGCCGCCCGCGCCGAAAAAGCCCGCGCCGCCGAGCTTTCCCACAAAATACGAAGGCGGAATGTTCGGTTTCAGTCAAAAGGAAGAAGGAACTTTAAAATTTGACGACGTCAACGAGCGAATCGTATTTTTCGGCAAAGACCAGAAAGAAAAATTCGGGATTCCTTACGACGCAATGCTGATAATTTACCCGCAGTCGCAGTCGGTCAGAAGCACGACGGGCAATGTCATCAGAAATCTTCCGCTTCCGGGCGCGATACTCGGCGGCTTGATTAAGGAAAAACGTCGCTATCTGATTGTTCATTTCCAGGATGTTGACGTCGAAGCGCGAGGAATCCTCAATTTCAAAGTCGAAGACAAGGAATTACTCGATTCGGTGCTCGCGACTCTGGCGGAAAAAGCCAGCATGGTTCAGCGCGGCGACGCTTATTACAAACCGAAAAAAGTGGCAAAACAGGACGACCAGTAAGAAGAATTAGCCGCGAACAAACACGAAAGGGACACGAAAAAAGAAAGATTAGCCCGCGAAATACACGAAAAAACGCGAAAAGGAAAATAAATAAAGTCCTGATATTTGTTTTTCTTTTTCGTATGTTTCGCGTGGTTCGCGGGCTAATTTCTTGAATCTTTTTCGTTCTTTTTCGTGTTCTTTCGCGGCTGATTTATCTCAAATCCCCGAAGCGATTTTGCAAAATTGCCGCTACGGAAATCGCCGCCGTTTCCGCCCGCAAAATTCTTCCGCCGAGCGTGACGATTTTGAAACCGCCCGCCCGCGCCAGCTCGATTTCCGCGTCTTCCCAGCCGCCTTCCGAACCGGTGACGGCAACGAATTTATTTCCGGCTTCGATTGCGGAAAAATTTTCGCCGCCGCGCTCGGAAAATAAAATCAGATTTTCATTGTGTGAATCGGGCGCGGATTTTTCGATAAATTTCTCGAA
>DASVWG010000193.1:0-22847 GCA_036389695.1 Pyrinomonadaceae bacterium | reverse complement strand
AACCACAAATACTATGTCCTATTTTACCAAGCTGTAAAATCCTCTGAGTTCAATTTATGTTGTCTTATATTGAAAAATAAACTCTTGATTGTACAGAAGGCGAAAACTAGAAATACGGAAGTTTTTTGGATATATTCATTTTCGTAGATCGAGTGATTTTCGTTGACAGCTTATGCGCGAACCATTGACACTTTATGCGCATTGATTGACAACTTATGCGCGAATTCACACTTATGCGCGAACTTACACGAATTCACATTATCTTTTTGCTCATTAAAATATTTGTAAAATAGCTTATGATAATCGTGTTTCTCGAAAGCTATTTACATAAGGGAACTGGCTGTGATAAATTTTCTCTGTTTTGATTCGTTTTTGAATTTTTAGAAGCTGATTTTTATATTTTATCTTTTTATGGAAAATTTCGTGGCGCTCGTTAAACCGAAATTGACTTCAGCCGAAAAGAAAATTATCGCGATGGTTATTGATGGATTGCCGTCTGAGAACTCTCGACGGGCTTATCAGAGACACCTGGAAGAATTTTTCGTCTGGCACGCCGGACAGAATCGACCGGAACTTAATAAAGCTCTGATTCAGAGATACGTGAAATCTTTGCGCGCGCTGAAACTTTCATCCTCAACCATTAATCAAAAATTATCAGCGATTAGAAAACTAGCTTCCGAAGCTGAAGACAATGCTTTGCTCGATTCAAAAATCGCCAATGGAATCCGCGCCGTCAAAGGCGTGCCTTTTCGCGGACGAAGAACCGGCAACTGGTTGACCAAAGAAGATGCTCAGCGCTGGCTGAATGCTCCTGACGTTAAAACGCTCAAAGGAGTCCGCGACCGCGCGCTTTTGGCAGTTTTAATCGGCTGTGGTCTGCGGCGGGCGGAAGCTTCGATACTTTCCTTTCATCATATTGAACAGCGAGAAGGACGCTGGGCGATTGTCGATATTGTCGGCAAGCGCGACAAGGTGCGGACAGTTCCGATGCCGAACTGGGCGAAAGCGGCGATTGATGCGTGGCAGACTGTGGCTCATCTGGAAGAAGGATTCGTTTTTCGCCGGGTGAATAAAGGCGGCAATTTGATGGGCGAATCGATTACGCCGCAGGCGATTCGGGATATTGTCGTCAGTTATGCAGAGAAATTAAAAAATGAAGGAATCGCGCCGCACGACCTCAGAAGAACGTTTGCCAAACTCGCTCATAAAGGCGGTTCGCCGATTGACCAGATTCAGCTTTCACTCGGACATGATTCGATTCAGACGACTGAGAAATATTTAGGAGTTGAACAGGATTTAACTGATGCTCCTTGTGATCATTTGGGACTTCGCATTGCAAGCTAAGAGATAATGTCCGCCCCGGTATTTTAAATTCTGATACATCAAAAAGCCATCCGTGTAATAATTTTCGGCTGGCGGCGCGCTGTCAACCGCCGTCTGCAAAATCTGCCGATGTTCTTTCGACGCAAACCGCTCGACCGATTATCGTGCGCGTTGCGCGGTCAACGGCAGTTACGATGCGGGCTTTGTTTTTGTCTCACCGACAAATGTCCATAACCGGATTTTTTTTATTCTCAATCATATATTTTTTTACAGCTGCCAAAAAAAATCTTGACATTGCAGGGAAACAGATGATAATAGCAGAAATCATTCTGGTAGTTTAAGTATTCGACCTCCTGCTTTGTTGTGCCTTGTAGTTAAGCGGGGCGTCCTTATTATTCAAATATATTGCAATCTTTACTTTTACGATAATCGGCAGCTCATAAAGAAGCGATTGCCAAAGTATCCGGCATTTTCGGCAAAAAGCTCTGTTCCGGCAATAAATATGCGCCCGAAATTTTTGAAATTGCTAGAGAAACACTATTAAATAATGACCGCTAAAAAAAATGAATGGGAAGGAGATATCTCCAGAGCCCAACTTTCGGTTGAGACGGAGATTATAACCGTTGATTTTCAGAAATCCGACGCGATTGTCGGGCAGACGCTGGACGGGCGGTTTTTGATTGAGAAGGATTTGACCGAAGACGGCGCGGATGCGGGCGGAATCGGGCTGGTTTATCTTGCCAGAGATATGAAATTGATGGGCAGGAAAACGGTTGTCAAGATTCTGAAAAAATCTCTGGTTAAAGACGAAGACGTTGCCCGCAAGTTTCTGCACGAAAAAGAAGCTTTAATTCGACTCGACCATCCGAACATCGTCAGTATTCTCGATTCGGGCACTTTATTGGACGGCAACCCGTTTATGGTGATGGAGTTTATCGAAGGCTATTCTCTGCGCCGCGTTCTTCAGCTAAACAAAAAGCTGCCGTTTGATTTTGTCGCGCATATTACCGAAGCGATTACGGACGCTTTAAGTACCGCTCATTCTAAAAAGATACTGCACCGCGACATCAAGCCCGCCAATATAATGCTTACGCCGCGCGAAGAAGGATTTGACCGCGTGCGTCTGATTGATTTCGGTATCGCCCGCGTGGAAGATTCGCAATTGGCAGCGGCTACCGCAACCCAGCGCAGCATCGGCACTCTTCTGTATATCGCGCCGGAACAGCTTTGGGGAAAACTCGAACAAACTCCGGCAGTCGATATCTACGCTTTTGCGATTGTCGTTTATGAAATGTTGACCGGTGAATTGCCTTTCAAGCCGGAATCAATCGTCGAGATGTTTGAATTGCAAAAGCAGGGCGTGCGGACTTTGCCCGGCGACCTGCGGCGCGACTTACCGGCTGAAGCGGAAAAAATCTTGCTTGCGGCGCTGGAATTCGAAGCGGGAAAAAGACCGCAAAACGCTCGCGCCTTCGGACGCGCTCTGGCAAACGCTCTGCGCGCGAAGGCAAATTATAAAACTAATAAAGATTCACAAATGCCCGAACCGGCAAAAACCGCTGCCGCAGACTTTAAAGCCGGTGAAATCATTACGCCTGCCCCGACCGAACCGGCAATCGACATTAGAGAGAGCAATTTTCCGAATGTAAATTTACCGGAGCCGCCAAAAAAGAAATCAAATAAGAAGCTGGTCTTCGGCTTGCTTTGTTTATTGGTTTTAACGGCGGTCTCGATTCCGATTGGTCTGGTAATTTGGCAAAGCGCGAATCAAAGCGGGTCGGCAAATAAATCTGATACGAATACGAACTCCGCACCGCTGGCGGACGCCGCGTCGCACGAGCTGGTTTATTTTCTGACCGTCCAAAAAATGAGAGACGGAAATCCGTTTGAAGAGCCGTTTAAATCTTCGGGACGAGAAATTTTTGAAAACGGTTATAAATTTAAAATAAATTTCAAGAGCGATGCGGCGGGATTTATCTATTTTTTTAACGAGGATAAAGACGCGCAGGGCGATATTGTCTACAACATACTTTATCCGACACTGAAAACAAACAAAGGCTCGGCGGAAATCAAAGCGAAACAGCTAATCGAAACAAATCAAAATACTTTCGGCGGCGCGCGCGGAACCGAAGTCGTCTGGCTTATCTGGACGACGACGAAACAGGACGATTTGGAAGCCGCGCGCCAATCGGCGTTCGACGGGCAAGGAAAGCTGACGGACGAGGCGAGCGTGAAAAAGCTGAAAGATTTTTTGGTCAGGTATAAAGATAAAATAACCGAAGCGAGCAAAGACACGGCAAGCCAGCAAACCGTCGTCAGGGGCAAAGGCGACGCCCTCGCTTACCGGATAGAACTGGAACACAGGTAAATAATTTTGAATGTTTGAGAAAAAAAGTTCGGCTCTCATACGGGTGAGAAATTCTCTCGCCTGAAGAATTAAGAAAATATATATTTCATCTCAATATTGTTTTGAAATATCACTGACAAAATTCAATGGAACAGGAGAAAAAATATGCTTATTAATCATTTGTCCAACTCCGGTTGGAAAATCGCCGCGAAACAATTTTTTGTTATCGCTTTAACGTTAATTTGTTTTCTATCAATTGATGTTTTCGCTCAGGATTCAAAACAAGACGACAAGAAAAAGAGTGAAGAGCAAAAGAAAAAAGAGAAAGCCACCAAAGCCGAAGAAATCGCCAGCAAACAGCAGGCAAAACGCGAACGGCGTTATCAAAAAATCAAGATTTTCGCGCTCGATAAATATCAAACCGACCCGAGCTTTAAAGACGCCGTCGACGACCGTTACCGCAAAGTTCGACAAGACCAGACGCGTGAAGCTTATATTATCAACACACGCTATTCGAACGGCAAACTGGTGACCAAGGACGGCGATAAAATACAGTTTGACAACACTTTATATGAAAACCCGCTGGCTCAGGACTACGTCAACCGCGTCGGTCAGTCGCTGGTGCCGGGCAATTCGACCAGGCTTTTCGCTTTTAAGATTATTCAGGACCCCGTTCCACAATCGCGTTCGCTCTCGACCGGCACAATCTATATCTCGACCGGTTATTTATCCATCATCGATAACGAAGCGCAGCTTGCTTATATCCTGAGTCACGAAATTGCGCATATCGAAAAAGACCACTGGTTTGAAGATATTCTGGTAGATGTCGGCACCAAGCCTTATATGGAGAAAAAAGAGCCGTGGACGATGCTTTTCAGAACTATGGCGGCAAATTCCCAGAGCACCATTCTGATAGCGGTCGCCAACGTTTTGAAAGCCTATGGAGTGGACGAGACTTTTGAATGGGAAACCGTGCAGGAAGACGAAGCCGACCTCGAAGCGATGAAATATATGTTTGCGCGCAATTACGACGTCCGCGAGATTCCGAAGCTTTATGAACGAATGAAAACGCTGACTTCCGACCCGCGTTCGCAGACGGGCTTTATCGCCGACCCGACCCGAATCAAAGAACGGCTCGATATTTTTAACGCCAGCTCGCAGCAGTTTATCAAAGCCGATACGACGGTCGGTGCCGCCGATTTGAAAGAAAAACGCGACAAAAATCTGGCTTTGACCGGAATGCGCGGGATTGCGCGAATGCTCAGCGAAACGCTCGCTCCCGAAATCCTGAAGAAGCTCGATGCCGGAGAGCTGATTGCTTCATCCGAAGAGTTTCAATCGGTGATGGCGTTAGTCAAACGCGATAACGGAATACGCGCCTTTCAATTCGATATGTTTGAAATGTCGCGCGACAATCTCGAAGATTCGATTGGCATTCGCAGCAACGACCCGTCCGCCTATTATTATTACGGTAAGGTCCTGAAACAAACGGCGCGGAATTCTTCGGAAATCTCGAAAGCGCTGCAAAATTTAACCCAGGCGATTTCGATGGATCAACGCCAGACCATTGCCGAACCGTATCTGTTTCGCGCGATGCTGCGGCTCGGCGCGCGAAATCCGAATGAAGCGCCGCTGATTATGCAGGATTTACGCACGTATGTTTCCATCTATCAACGCGAAAACGGCGGGTCATTACCGGCTAATATGGAATTTATCTACGATTTTATGCAGGATTTAGGCGTTTTGGATTACCGCGCGACTCCGGCGGTCAATACGACTGCCGCTCAGAATTCGGTCGTCGGTTCACGCCCGACGGTCGGCGGCGGAGCGGTTACGACGCCTCCTGTAAAAGTGGAACCGGCGACCGCGCCGCCCGCGCCCAAAACCCGTAAAGGCGGAAAAAATCCTTAAGCCGTCAAAGATTCGGCGCTAATGTTTTCACTCTGTAAATTGCCGGTAAAATTTGCAGAGTGAAAACATCATCTGCGGAAACGCGTTTAGGAGAAATCGACGATGAAAATATCTGTCTCAACTTATTTTTTAGTAACAATCTTGTACTGTTTCCTGAATTTACCGGTTTTTCCGCAGCAAACCGAGCGCACGCCTTTCGCGTTCGAGTTCCCTGAATTAAATACCGGACAGATAACGGAGCCGAAAAGCTACGTTTCCCGCACCGACGTGAACGTGGTCAAATTCTGGATTTTAAACCCGGATGCCGATGCGATTGAGTGGAGTAAAATTAAGGTGCGCATCAACCGGCAATCGGCAAATATCGCCTGCTCGCAGAATGCCGCCAGCGCCGGAAAAGTGTTGCGCTGCGATTTAAACAGAATCGCCGGTTTTCGACTTCAGGCAAAGGAAAATTTTTTTGAAATCGAAGCCGTCAGCCGTGATGCCAAGCGATTTTACGGTTCGTTTATAGTCATTACGAATGCCGCTGCCGCCGTGAAACAAACGGAGGCGAAAATCAAAACAGGCAGCGCCCAAAACGGTGAAAATTCGCCCGCAACGACAAAAGGCTCGTCGCAAATGGGCTTTTCCGGACGGAAGTTTGCCGTCGTCATCGGCGTTTCCGAGTATCAATACAATGACATAGGCTTGAATAATCTGAGTTATGCCGATAAAGACGCCGAAGCGCTTAACGACTGGATGACGCGAGCGGGAGGCTTCAATCCGCAGAATATTCTCTATCTGACGAACAAAAACGCCACTTTGAGCGCCGTGCGTGATTCGCTGAATCGCTTTTTATCGAAAGCGACCGAAACCGACCTTGTTTTATTTTTTCTCGCCGGACACGGCACGCCCGACCCGTTTAACCCGCGCGAGCTTTATTTTTTAGTTTACGATTCAAAGGTCGCCGATTTGAAAAACACCGGATTTCCGATGACCGAGCTGAAACAAATTATCGATACCAAACTAAAATCAAAACGGGCGATTTTTCTGCTCGATACTTGCCACAGCGCCGGCGTCAGCGGCAGAAAAATCGTCGTCGCGCCGCGTGATAATAAAGCGGCGGGCAAAACCGGAAAAAACGAACGCGAAATCGGAGAACGAAAACTGGAAAGAGAGGTCGAGGTCAGAAATGATATCAACGAAGCCTCCGCCCGTCTGTTTAGCTCAAGCGGTCGCGCCATCCTGACTTCTTCCGATATTAATGAAACCTCGCGCGAAAGCGAATCCTGGGGCGGCGGACACGGCGTCTTCACCTGGGCGCTGCTCAACGGCTTGCGCGGAAACGCCGATTTGAATTTCGATAAAATAATTTCTACCGACGAGCTTTTTACTTTTGTCCGGCAAACGGTTCGCGCCGAAACCAATGAAAAACAAAATCCGCGCCTGTTCTCGAATTTAAGCTCCAGTCTGGAAATGGCGGTCATAAAATGATTTTCGCCGGTTGCCGCCAAATGGCGGAGAAGCTTTTGTCGATATTTACGGCATCGGGTTTTACGATTTTTAGAAGAAATTTGAAAGAAAAACAACTAAGTTTTGCGAGACGAGCGGCTGTTTTATAAATATGAAAATACAACAATTATCGGCGCAAATTCTATTTGTGCTAATCGGGCTTTTTGTTTCAGTCAGTTTTATTTCGGCGCAGGATGACACGAAAACTCGTTCAATCACTTCCGACGATTTCATAAGCCAGCGACCGGCGGCAGCTTCTTCCGGTTTGACGGGCAAAACTAACCGCAATAGCAGTAAAGCGAACGTTAAAAATCAGAAGCCGCGGCGCGCGACTTATAAATACGTCAGGCAGGATAAAAATATCGTTCGCCGCAAAGCCAATCAGGCAAAGCCGCAGGCGACAAACAATGCAACCAAAACAAACAAGCCGGAAAAGGTTTCGGAAGTCGGCGTGACGATGTGGAAGCTGCGCCCGTCGCGTTCGTCCGACACCGGATTTAAACTGCCCGTTTTAGTGAACAATCAGCGCCAGTTGTGGACGGCGGAAAGAGTTAATCCCGATACGCCTTTTCAAAGGGGCGACCGTGTTCGCCTGGCGGTCGAATCGTCGGATGTCGGCTATTTGTATGTGATTGACAGCGAGACTTATCTGGACGGAAGCTACGGCGAGCCTTTTCTGATTTTTCCGGCGTCGATGGACGAAGACAATTCCGTTCGACCCGGACTACTGGTCGATATTCCCGACCAAAACGAAGATTTGCCGTATTTTCTGATAAATCCGAAACAGGCGAATTATACGGGAGAATTGCTGACCGTCATTATCTCGCCGAAACCTTTGACGGGCATAAAAATCGACCGGGAAGGCAAAATAAAAAATCTCGCTGAATTGATTGAGCTGGAAACAAGCTCGAACGCGGAAATATTCAGCCGCAGCGACGAGGAAGATAAAATTTACACAAAAGCCGAAGCCAATTCTACCTGCGGCTCGAAAACCCGCCAGTTAACCAGAGAAAAATCACCGCAGAATCCCTGCGGCGCGCAAACCCGCCAACTCACGAGAGAAGAGCCTCAACCGCAATCAATCTATCGTGTAAAGACACAAGCCGGGCAGCCCGCCGTGACATTTATCAGGTTGAACGTGCGCAATTGAGGAAGGATTAAAGTAAAAAAGGCATAAATATACTTGATTCGCCTGCGCCGTAAGCCGGTTCATAAGCGGTTTTAAAACCCGTTTTTTGTTTTGTATTTTGTTCTGAAGCTTATTCGTCCCAGGGATTCACGATTTGAACTGATGAATTCTGAAAGTTTTTGACATTTCTCGTGACCAGCGCCATCCGCTTGTTTAAAGCCGTCGCTTCGAGCAGAGAATCGATTGCCGGGCGCACAATTCCCTTCTTTTCGAATTCGCCGAGCATCTGCCCCCAATCCAGTAAGGTATCAATATCGAGCGTGAGGATTCTGCCGGTAAATCTGCGCCGCAGGCTGCCGAGCCAGAGGTCGAGGTCGGAGCGCCTGCGTCCGGACTGTTCAAGCCGCGTAATTCCCTTTTTTATCTCACCGATGGTAATCACGCTCAGAAACATTTTGTTCTCGGGCTGGCTCTCCAGCCAGCTGATAACCTGCGGGTTCGGTCGTTTTTGTTTAGGCTCGGAAATTACGGAAGTATCGAGCAGATAATCGGTCATTTATTTGTTTGGTTTGATTTATTATTTAGTTAATCATGGATTTAATCGAAAGAGACCTCGCGCGCCTCATCATCGGCTCTGGTCATAAACGGAAGGATTTCATCGAGCGGACTTTCCTGCAAAAATTCGACGAGACTCGTTTTTTTGCCGTTTCTGCCGTTCATATTCTCCCAGTCTTCGATGGAAACGACGACCGCCACAGCACGGTCATGCCGGCGGATAACCTGCGGCTCGCCTTTTTCAGCCAGACGGATGATTCTGCTTAGTTTATCTTTCGCTTCCTTGACCGAATAAGCCATTTCCAAACACTCCCGAAAATTTAGTTTGCCGCATAAAAGTAGCTACGTAGCCACTTTACTAAAAATGAAACCGGAAATCAATAAATTCATCTTCGGCGAGCCACAATGCGGCGCGGTAAATAAAATACTGTTGAAATTATTATAAATACCTTAAAATCTAATGTGAAATTTCGCTTATGACGCTTGAGGACTGGATAAATGACGCTGAAAAGAAAAGGCAGACGCATAATAATATTGTTTTTAATGGCTTCCGGCTTCGCATTTTCTCAGGAAAAGCACTACTACCAGACAGATTTTAAAAAGGAAGAATTTGCCGAGCGGCGAGCCAAAATCTATCAGCAGATCGGTAAAAATGCCATTGCGCTCGTGCAGGGCGCAAGCGGCGCGACCGGCTTTAAAGTGTTTCGGCAATCGAATGAATTTTATTACCTGTGCGGTCTGGAAACGCCCCACGCTTACCTTTTGCTGGATGGGCGAAATCAAAAAACCACCGTTTATCTGCCGCACAGAGATGCCGCCAGAGAAAGCAATGAAGGAAAAATTCTTTCAGCCGAAGATGCCGATTTAATTAAAGAATTGACCGGCATAGACCAGGTGCGCGGGGTCGAGTTTTTATCGCTCGATTTGGTCGGCAAGGGATTGATTCGCCCGCCCGCGCCGCTTCTTTACACGCCTTTGAGTCCGGCGGAGACCGGAACCGACAGCCGCGATGAATTATTAAACGGGCAGGCGCGCGTTTCCTCCGACCCGTGGGACGGACGGGATTCGAGAGAAGCGCGTTTTCGGGATTTATTAAACGCGCGGGCGCCGCAGTTTGAAATTCGTGATTTGTCGCCCGTTTTGGATTCGCTCCGGCTCATCAAAAGCAAAAGCGAAATCGAGATTATTCGCCAAGCCACTCAAATCGCCGGTCTGGCGCTTATCGAAGCCATGCGTTCGACCGAACCGGGCGTTTATGAATACCAGCTCGATGCGGCGGCGAAATATGTTTTCTATCTGAACGGAGCCAGAGGCGACGGTTACGCCTCGATTATCGGCGGCGGCTCAAACGCCTATCTGGGACATTATTTCCGCAAGACCGACCGGCTCAAAGACGGCGATTTGGTTTTGATGGACTATGCTCCCGATTATCGTTATTACACGAGCGACGTCACGCGCATATGGGCGGTAAACGGAAAATTCAATCTGGAACAACGCGCCTTATACAGCTTTATTTTAGCTTATCGGAACGCGCTTTTTAAATATATTCGACCGGGCGTGACTTCGGATTACGTGCTTGATTCAGCCGCCAGAGATATGGAAAATTATCTGGTCGGCAAAACATTCGTCAAACCCGCGCACCTGAACGCGGTCAAAGCCGGTTTGAAATTTCGCGGGCATTTTCAGCATCCGGTCGGAATGGCTGTCCACGACGTCGGCGTTGTTCGCGGCGTGCCTTTGCAGGCGGGAATGGTTTTTACGATTGACCCGATGATTTGGATTCCCGAAGAGAAACTTTATGTCCGGATTGAAGACGTGGCGGTCGTCACCCCCGATGGAGTTGAGAATTTGAGCGCTTTTGTTCCGTCCGATTTAGATGATATTGAGCGAACAATAGCGGAAAAAGGCTTAATCCAGTTTCGCCCGCCCGCGTCATTACCAATCGGGAAATAGTTTCGAGGGGCTTTGCACGAAAATAAAGAAAAACGAGAAAGATTATTTGGCTGGACTTTTGCGCCGCGGCTTTCGCGCGGGCTGCCGCCTTTTTCCGACTTTTGGCGCAAAACTCAAAATAAATTAAAATCCGGCAATGAAAATTTTGCCCCGATTAATGAAACCCGTTTCTTTTACTTTGAATCACAGTCAAATAATCTAAATTTTTATTGAAATAAAAGGGGCGATTTAGTAGCTTATTTATGACTTTTGATTTTCGTCTTTAAACAAATAATGGCAAAAACAATTTTGATAGTTGAAGATTTGAAGGAAACGCGCGACCTGATGAAGTTCGTGCTCAAAGATTTGGGTTACCAGGTAATCGAAGCCGAAGACGGCTGGAAGGCGGTAGAAAGCGTTAAAAGGCAGACGCCCGACCTGATTCTGATGGATATGGCGATGCCTTCGACCGACGGAATAGCCGCCACCAAAATTATCAGGCAATTCGAGGAAACGTCCAAAACGCCGATTATCGGCTTTACCGCCTCCGGAGAGTTTATCTATGAACAGGCGATTGCGGCAGGCTGCAACGACTTGTTATATAAACCTCTGGATACCGAAAAGCTGCAATCCGTGCTCGACCGGTATTTAGGTTATGATTCTTAAAGCCTGCGACATTACTGTTCCGGTTAAAAATCAAGACCCGCCGGCAAAGCGGATTGGAAAGGCTCAGAGAGAAATAACGCTTTCATATCTGCTTGCCGAAAATCAGTCTGAATCACCGAATCTTTTATAAATTCTATTTCTCAGCCAATTGCTCGCAGCTTCTTTAAATTCGGGATTGCTCATAATCTTTTCAAAGATTTCGCCGTTAAAATTCTTTCATTGAAGCTGTCTGCTCCCGGTTATTCTAAATGCCTGACATCGCCGGAAAGTTTATTCAAGGCTTTTCGCCCCGGCGAATCTTTTCCAGCATTCTTTTGCCGCCTTCGTTTTTCGGATTGAGCCGTAAAGATTTTTCGTAGTTTTTAACGGCTTCTTCTTTGTCTCCGATTTGGAAATAAACTTCGCCGAGGCTGTCCCAGACGTTGTACGATTCGGGAAATCGTTCGGCGTTGAGCTTGAAAACCGCTTCTGCGGATTTCAAATCTTTTTTGTCGTATAACAGCCGATAGCCGAGCTCGTTGATTTCGTCTTCGCTAAAGCTGTATTCGTCGCTCGTTTTCAACCGCGCGAAAATTTCGAGCATCGCCCGCGCGCCGCGCCGGTTGTATTCCCTGCCCATCGCGGCGGCTAAAGATTTCAGGTCGAGTTTATAAGGCTCGCCGCTGAGAATCTTCATCAAAGCGGTCGGCGTGTAATGGCGCAGCAGCTCGATGTTGGAGAGGATAATCACCGTCTGGTCTTTGGTCGTGTTTCGCAAAAAGTAACTCGTGTAGCCGATGTCGCCGCCCGGATGGTAAACGATTATCCCGCGCGATTCGTCGTTTGCCGCAAACCAGCCGAGCGCGTTTCCGGACGGGTAGTTCGTCCGTGAGAAAGAATTGTAATTTTCGCCGGTCGAAAGCTTCGCGGGCGAATACATTTCGGCGAGCGTTTGCTTTTTCAAAAGTTTTCCGCGCTGCAAAGCCCGGTGAAATTTCAATAAATCAACGGTCGTGCTGAAAACGTTTCCCGCGCCGTAGAGATTTTGTTTGGTCGCGTAAGCCTGCCGCGCGCCTTCCAGCGTTTCGACATTGACCGCCGCATCTGCCAGCGGATTGGTGAACCGGTAGCCGGCGGCGATTGTCTTTTTCAGCGGCGCGGGAGCGTTATTAATTCCGACAAACGAGCGCGTCATTCGCGCCGGAACGAAAATGTTTTCCCTGACGAATTGCGGGAAATTTTTGTTTGAAATTTTTTCGACGACGCGTGCCAGTAAAATGAAGTTCGTGTTGCTGTAATCCCAGCGGCTGCCCGGCGCAAACTCTAATTTCGGATTGAGGCGAGCAAATATGTTGACGAGTTCCGCGTTGCCGACGCCTCTGCCCGCGATTTCTTTGATGACTTCCGGCGATTGATATTCCAAAACGCCCGATGTGTGGGTGAGCAGATGGCGCAGAGTGACGTTTTTATAAGGCAGCTCCGGCAGATGCCTGGCGAGCGAATCGTCCAGAGTTAATTTCCCCTGTTCTTTTAATTGCAGAACGGCGACGGCGGTCAAAGTTTTGGCAACCGAACCGATGAGAAAAATCGTCTCCGGCGTCAAAGGCGTTTTCGTTTCGGCGTTGGCGTAGCCGAATGATTTGGCGTAGATAATTTTATCTTTTTCGGAAATCAAAACATTGCCGCTAAAAGCCTCTTCCCGGTTCAGCCTGTTCAAGACGGCGTCGATTGTTTCGATTCGCGTCTGAGCGGCGGCAAAGCTCCATGAAAGAAAGAGCAAAGCTATGGATAAATTAAATTTCATACTCGTCGACTCCATTTTTCCTTTCGTTAAAATTCCGTTTTTTAGACACTGGTATCCATCCAGGCGATTTCTTAATTCGCTCGTCTCCATGATTTAGTAAATTTTGTCTGGTTGGTTTTTGGCGGCTGCCGTCCGGAACAAGATTCCTGCGCCAATTCCAGGATTACCGGCAGCCTCAGTATTTATTTATGTCTATATTTCGATTCGAATCGTTGACCGGCTCAGTTCGCCTCATCATCGAATCTAATTTGCCTGCCGCCATCTGGCGCACTCGTCTGTCGGGGCTGTCTAAATCTTTTCTTAAAGCGTCCAGTGACTCGGCTCGACCGTTAAATTCATCAAATCCCGATTCTGTTCTGCGGCTGGCTCGAGCATCCGCTTCGCTTCGCTGTCTCATCAAATCCGCAGAGTCGTCAACGGAATCATTATTCAAATTTGCAGGCTGCTCTCCGGCTCGCGAATTTGTTTTTAAGGGTCGGACGATTTCTTTTGCTTTGACCGAAGATTCGTTTTGATTTGAAATGAAAGTCGCTGCGCCGCTTTCCTTATTTTTATTGTTGCTATCAGCTTGCGGCGATTTATTTTGCCGTTTTATACCCGGCAAATCGCCCGGATTTTTATTGATAGTCAAATTCTCCGGTTCCTGATTGACAATAACCGCCGTTTCTTTCGCCTGACTCTTTATCTGTTCCGGCTGAAAAGCGACCGGCATAAAAAATAATCCGCTCAATCCGCCCAGAAAAACCAGCGATGCCAAAGAAATACGGAAACCGGAAATTCCGGAAGAATGTGTCAGCAGCAAACGGACGCGCCGTTCGAGTCTGCTTCCGTTACTCAGACCGATTTTGTTCGGTGCTTGAGAGTTAAAATGTCTTGCCAGAAAAACGAGCGTCGCCGCGTAACTCAACGCGGTCGCTTCAAAATCCGATTGGTCGACAGAGCATTTCACGACAGCGGCATAGTCTGCGGCGGCTTCGCGTTCGGCGACGACTATTCGCTCGAGCAGCCAAAGCGCCGGGCTAATCCACAATAGCGCGCGAATCAGGCGCAGAAGGAAATTTACGAGCGGGTCGCGCCATCTTGCATGAGCCAATTCGTGCTGCACGATACAGCGTTTTGACGCCGGCGACAGCGTGTCCGGAAATTGTCCGGGCAAAACAATAAGCGGGTAAAAAAGCCCTGTTGTAGCAGGACTTTCTTCGCCGAAATAAAGCGGCACGTCGTCGGGGAAAGCTAATTCCTTTCGTTCCGAATTTGTTGCCGGCTGCCAGCCTCGACGGGCTTTTCTCAGCCTCCGGTGAGCGACAATATCTCTGAAAAGAAGGCAAATCGCACCCAAAATCCAGAGACTGAAAAGAACGGTTCCGAGAAAGGAATCGGCGGTCGCAGCGGTTAAATTATTAAGTAAATCAACAGATGTTTTTTCCGGTTCAGGCTCGGAATCGGACGCCGCAGTTTCCCGCGTCGCGACCGGAGGTCGAGCAGCAAAATTATGAGCGAAGGAATTTACGCCGCCGCTTTGCTGCGCCGCGATAAGCGCGTCCAGTCCGGTCGAGCCGCTGAACGTGACGACGAGCGGAAAAAACGCGGCAATCAGAAAAGCCGCCACCGTAATCACGTATCGCAGGCGCGCGGACGCATTTTTAATCAGTCGAAATGAAGCGATAATGCTGCCCGCGACCGGCACTCCAAACAGGATTAGATTAACGGCTAAATTGACGGTAAATAAAATCAATTCGGAATATGCGCTTATCATTCTTATTCCTCTTTTCGGTGCTTATCAATCAAAGATTGAATCCGTCCGAGCTGCTCCGAAGTCAGGTCTTCTTCCAGCAGACGAGTGACCAGGGCTTCGGTCGAGCCGCGAAAAAAACGCTCGACCAGACGACGCAGCGCACTGCCCGCCACATCCGGCTCAGCCAGAAGCGCGTAATAACGATGCGTCCGCTCGGAATCATCGCGAGCAACCAGTTTTTTCGTTTCCAGACGATTCAGCATCGTTTGAATTGTCGTGTAGGCGATATCGCTGTCCTGTTTGCGTAAATCTTCCTGCACCTGCGCCACGGTCGCTTTCTCCAATCTCCACAACGATTGCATAATATCGAGTTCGCGCTCGCCCAATCTTTTTTTAACTTCGCTTTTCATTATATTTGAGTTCTACTACTACGGTAGGACACAATCAATATAAAATCTTTTTATGTCCGTGTCAACTACTCTTGTAGGACTTGAAGGCGATGAGTTTAATCTAACCGGGCTTTTGGCTGGATAAAACCTGTAAAACTCGATTTCGGCAGGATAAAGATTACAATTTTCCGCTGCTCGTAATTCCCTATTCTGAAGGAATTATTTCAGTCGTTTTCGCTTCGAAAACTTTCGATTGCGGTTTGAATCTGCCCGGCAAGTGTTTCCGAAACCGGCAAGACGTCTTCGAGCCGATAGACAGTATAGGACGTTCCCAAATGGTCGCCCGGCACATTCCGTTTTTCAATCAGAGAAAGCCTGACCAGCCAATCGCCCTGTTTGAACAATGTCGGACGGCTGATGTCCAGTTTTCTCATCAGGTCGAGATGCTTTATCTTGCAAACTCCCGGGTCGCCGGACAAAAATCTCAAATAGGCGTACATGTCAAAGGATTTTCCGCGCAAAATCTCGCGGATGTCGGTAAATTGAAAAGTTTCGCTTTTGATTTTCAGGATATTTTTTAAATCCGCTTCCGACAGTTTAGTTGTGCGCGGGGCGTTGCTTTTTTCAATTAAGGCGGCGCTTTCCTGTTTTGGAGGTTCAGGCGTTTTTTTGACAATCGTTTTTCCGGGTTTTGACGAAGCAGGAGCGCTTGCGACATTCGATTTTTTACCGTCGGATTTTGTACTCGCTTCGTTCGGTTCTCGATTCGCTGCTTCTACGGAATCGGCGACTTCCCTGCCTCGATACAGCGTTTCCAAAGGGTCTTCATCTTCAAATGAGTCAAGAGTAATCGGCTTTCGCCACAATAAATCAGCACCGCCTGCGATTTGTCCTTTCTCAACGCCTGATTTTTCATTTTTCTTGAGTCTAGCCATATTCTTTACTTACCTCGCGCTTTTTTCTTTAACCCGACGCGGCGCATAACTTCATCGGCGAGCCGGTCGTAATCCTCCGCCGCACGCGAGCGCGGCGCGAACTCGAAAATCGTCTGACCGATTTTCTGCGAATTTTTCAGCTTGGCGTCCGTCCTGATCGGACTGAGCAATTTGTCTCTGCCGAAGGTTTGTTCGAGAAGGCTGCGCACCTGCTCGGTTAGCGAATACCGCTCATCTACGATAGTCGGCAGCGCGCCGATAATCGTCGGTTTGTAATTAAAATACTTTTGCATCCGCTTGATTGAACCGAGTACGCCTTCCAGTCCGTCGTAGCTCCAGACTTCCGGCGTAACCGGGAAAATAATGTATTCGGCGAAAAGCAAAGCGTTCAGGTGAATAAGCCCGTGAGCCGGCGGGCAGTCGAGGATAATCACGTCCCAATCGGAAGCCGCAGCCAGCTTAATCTTCAGCATTTCTTCTCGCCGCGGCATCGAATGGAGAATGTCTTCGAGTCCCGCAGTCCTTGAGTCGGACGGAATCAAATCGAGATTTTCTCTGACGGTGGCGACCGCGTCGAGAAAGTTAAAATCAATATCCTTCAACACATGAAAAATAGTCGGGTTCGAAGGCTGAACCTCATAACCCAAGCCCTTGGTCGTATTGCCCTGATGGTCCAGGTCAACTATTAAAACCTTTTTACCTTTTCTCGCCAGTGAAGCTCCTAAGTTAATGCAGGTAGTGGTTTTTCCGACACCGCCTTTGAAATTTTGAATTTGAATTGTAACCGGCATATTTGAAACCAGAATTCCGGGCTGAAGATTAAATTTTATACCACCAGAAATATAAAGGCAGCGATATAAGTTTGTCAATAGTAAAATAACCCGGTATTATTCCTCCCAGATAATAATCAAGAGAGTCAATTATGTAACTAGATAGATAAACAGGTAGTATAACCCCTAAATAAATATATCGATAATTGGTCATTAATAAAAAGAGATGGATTTTAATAAAGTTGAAATAAAGCGGTGAATGATTAATAAAAAACAGAATGAGCGATTAGAACGATAAACCAAAGGGCAATCTTAAATTGTGCTTTCGAGAAATAATATATTTGGTGGAGAAAAAACTGTCGATCAGTAACCGGCAGCTAATCAATATTTGCCGAAAATTCGCGGAATGGCATTTTGGCGGAAAATGGCGGGTAAAATCATCGTTCCTGCAATCACAAAAATTGCCGTCGCGGAATATACGGAAAACGGGACCCGAACGAGACCCGAGTTGATGTCAGTCTCATAATCGGCAAAAAGAATTTGGTAGAAGCGACCGGTAATTTTGAGCCGGAGAAAGTAACATGCATTTCTGTCGGCACGGCTGAAGCTGGTTTGTCGCCGTCATACAGCGAAACATTCGTCTTAACTAGCAATCAGCCGGCAACAATGGAAACTAATTTAAAGATTCTGCGTCGAGAAAAAACGCCGCCGCGCGGATTTGAGCAGAGTGTAGCCGATAGCTTTCAAGTGGGTAGCGGCGTAAGATTTACCTTGAGAATTCGACGAACCGGTTTTCGAGGCAATCGGTTGATTGAAATCTGCCGGAGTTCATATGAACAAATCCGTAAACTGCGTGCAGCCGTGCTCGTCAATAGCATCCAGAATAGCCGCAGCCGTTTCTTTTTGCCCGAAAATGAAATTCTCACTTCCGGCACGCTCGAAAAGGTTTTTAAGGGTTATCTACTCTTTATTTGCTAAAAGGCGAAGCAGAGGGCATTAACGCGCAAAATACGCCTGCTTTAGACGCCAACCAAACCTCGGTTTTGCTGCCTGATTGGATGGTTGAGTCGCCCGGACAGAAAGTTGAACGAATTTTGGCTGGAAATTGAATAGTCCGAAAATTAGGCTTCTAACGGCATCGTTTTTTGTAGCAATAATATATGGGAAGTTTGATTTTTAGCGCTAATCGCTTTTAAGCGAAGATCTTGCTTTTAAATTTTAAAATGGTAATATCACCCCTCCTTAAAAGTTTTTCCGCAGGGAAGTGCTCGGATTTTATTAATAGTTATGAATGCCTTAAAACTTACCAGAGAAGAATTAGTCGGTGAACCGGAAGAGCGCAAGTTGGCGACCGGCAAAAGCATTTTGTCCTTTAACGTGAAAATATCAGACAAAATTGCGGCTCTCAATACGGGTAATAGATTCGATTACCGGAATGAGCTATATGAGATAATGAACAAGGAACCGGTCAACTCGCCGGTCAGTTACATCAAATTCAACTGCATCCAGAAGACCGGCGTTAACGCTTAGAGCTTCGAACCGGTCAAATATTCGCTCCAATCTGAGGTTGAAAGTTTTCCACAGGCTCGGAAGATGGACACTCTGTATTAATGGTTAAAAGAAAGGTTAAAAAGGATAAGGCGCGAAATTTTCTTTTAAGTCTTTTGTTTAGTTAGATTAGCGAAAGCAAAAGGGAAGTCGGAACTACATATTTGAGGGCTCGTCGCAAAAATCGTGAAGTTAAAACTACATAATATTTTCCGTTCGTGAAGTCAAAGCTATATATTAAGAGCCAAAAGGGAAGTCAGAACTACATATTCGTGAAGTCAGAACTACATATTTGCCTGTGGAAAACTTCTGTTTCGTGAAGTCAGAACTACATATTTTCGGGCGTCGTGAAGTCAGAACTACATATTTCGTGAAGTCAAAGCTACATATTTTGTCAAAAGGGGAAGTCAGAACTACATATTTCGTGAAGTCAAAACTATATATTGTGGCGACTCGTTAAAGTAACACTATAAATAGACGGCAGGACCTGAGAAAAAAGTATAATCCGCCTGTTTTGCGCGTAAAACTTAGTGTTTATCGGACTATGAGAGTGAATATGTAGTTCTGACTTCACGTTTCGTCCCAAATTCGGGTTTTAAATTATGAAAGCTGCCGGATATGTAGTTCTGACTTCACGATTCTATTTGGGCGGATTGTTTGACGAAAGCCAGGTTTTCCTTTTGCCGCTTGTTGGCGGTGATGATCTCGCCGGAAAATTTCGGGTGAGGGAAAAGAACCAAACGCACGTCGGCAATCTTGTTGCTTCTTTTTTCGTCGATGATTTTTTCCAGCGAATATTTGATGAGGACGTCTTTAGCGACCATTTCCTTGAGCGCCGTTTCAACGTCGCGCAGGTTGTGCGAAAGTTTTTCGTAAGCCGTCAGCCCGAAGTCGCGGATGACGGTCGAGAGCAGAATCGTATAAGGATGCGCGAAGCTCGCCTGCGTAAAATGGTGACTCATACGTTTATGAAGCTGACGTGAGATGATGTTCTGGTAGCCCATGCTGACCTCGTAGTTAAACTGCCGGAACGTATTGTTGCGGATGCTGGAAGTGACCAGCCCGTTAAATCGGACGAAGGCTTTGGTCTTCTCGCCCTGCCCTTCCCAGTCTTCGCGGGTTTGCAAGCCGATGGTGTCAAAGATGCTTGAGGCGAGCACCGCCTGCCCGCTTTCGTCCGTCAGGTGAAGAATCGTTCCGACGCAGACCATCAGCGCTTCCTTAAGCTGCGTAATCGAATAGCTGTGCCCGGTGCGTTTCAGCTCCTGCTGGAGCTGGTAAAGCGTAAAAGTGACTGCTGCCTCGTCGTTTAAAAAAATGCCCTGCCCCTCGGTCGCCAGTTTGCGGAGCGCGTCCTCGACCAGTTCCTCGCGTTTGCCGGGCAGATAGTCGCGCGAGACACCGTCCGAATCCTGGACGCGCGCCGGGGCGATGCGAACGCGGTAGCGCCCGCCGCGACACTCGAATTCGCGCTCGACCGGTTCGAGAAACTTTTCCTGAATTCGCTCGACCCGCCCCCAGACGTATTTCGGGATAAAATCGTAGAGCTCGATTGTGTTCGAGTAGTCTTTTTCCGATGGCAGGACCAGCTCGAAAAGCTCGAGCTGCGTCGGTTTGCTCGGCTTGTAATCTTCAATTTTGGTTTTCCGGTTTTTTCTTTTTTGTAAAACAGGCGCGGCGCCGGACTCACCCGGAGCTCCGCTTTTAGAGTTTTTTTTTGCCATTTATTCGCCCCTCTCGCTGCTGCCAATAAAGATACACGGCTTGAGCGGCAGTTTCAATCAAAACCGGCGGCGGATTTAAAATTTTGCCGGAAAGACAAAACAGTTTTCGGACTGGTGTTTTATAAATACGCCGGTAAAACTGTTTCACGGCTGGCGGGAGCCGTATATGTATGCCAAGTCAAGCGTGAAATCGCTGAAAGAACCCATATTTCTCCTCTTGCAGGTGGTAGACGGCAATCGGATTTAACCTGTTTCGGCTAAGAGGCGCGTCCGATAATGAAGTTCCAATCTAAGGCTCGACATAAAAAGGTGTTCTTTTTCCACCTCGTCTTTTCTTCTGTTTTTGGTTATCGGACGCATTTTACCTTTATCTTCCGATTTCTGGAATCAACTTTCTACTGACAACTGGAATTCCGTGCGACAAATCAGTGAAAAAGTAGAAGGTAAGCGGAAGCTGCGCCCGTCTGCTTGCCGTCGGTAATTGCTCTCCGAAAACGTCTTTTTGACACTCCTCGTTATTGTTGTTTTTGCTGTTGCTGTTCGTCGACGACAACCCTTTTGCGGTCTTTAATTTTGCTTGTGCCGAGCGGCTTTAGTTTTTTGATTTCATAAGAGCCTTGTTCCTTCGCCATCAGAACGAGTCTGCCGTATTGCTTCCATAAGCCCTGTGCTATTTCGACTCTTATGTAATACTGCTCGCCGCCTTTCAGCTCTATCTCCATTCCCGACTGCTTATCATTCGAACGAAAAGTATATGTGCCGGGACTGAGCACGACTTTGAAATAACGTCCGTTACCCATGCGCGCCAGCGGCACCTCATTACAATAAACGAACGGCTCGACCGTATAACCGACAAACTGTCTGTAACGGTAAAAGTAAACTACGGCATCGGCATTCGATGTTCCCGACTTATCATTCGTTTGTGCATAGAGCGATTGCGCAAAACCGATTGAAGCTATGATACCCAGCAAAAGCGCAATGCCTCGAAACAAGCGAATCATCCTGTCTTTTCTAATATCTTTCATATTTCTTCTCTCATTGTCCGAAAAGGGTTGGCTCTGAGACTAAAATAGTATAACAGCGCCCGGTAAGGTGACTAAATTTTTTGGGAAACTTGTCGACCTTTACCCGACCGTCGTATGCTTTTCCTATTCATACTTCAATAAATTTGATTTTGCAATTTGCTTGTTTTGTCGGGGCACTTATTGTATAAATCAATTCACCCGACATTTTTGCCCTGATTGTTTACCGAGGTCACTGGTATGAAAAGAAAGAAATGCCGGTTTTGCGGCTCTGATACGGGCTGCTACCGGGTAAATAAACGATTCACCCCGACGGCTGTCGTCATTTCTCTCTTCATCTCCGGCGCGGGAATAATCGGCTTGCTCGAACTTGAGTCTTTTACGCCGATGGCGATTATTTTATTTACGACCAGCGCTTTGTCTCTGATTTTTATTACTACCTCGCAATACTTCTGTCGCTCTTGCGGTGAACGCCGCCGTTAAAAATTATAAGGTAACTATCTGTAGCCGACGCCGGAATAGCTGTCTGTTTTTATAATGAGCTGCGGCTTCCGAAATATTCGATATTGAAGATTTTCAGGCAAGACGGGCACCAAATCGGTGAGCGGCTCGAAAATTTTCCTGTCCGGCAAAGCGCGTTGGCATAAAGCTGTCTGAACTTTGTATAATGGCAATTGCCTGTGACGCGTGATTCCACACTAATGAAAGCTTTTTGCTTTATTTTCAGCTTTTACCTGCTGCTTCTGTCCGTGCAGCCCTGTCAGGACTTCGAGGCGGGCGGGTTTTCTGACGCGTCGGCTGAAGACGAGCGGCAGACGCTCGTCCTGCACGGCAGCAGCGGCGAGACTGAAAAGGAGACTCACGAGTGCTCGCCCTTCTGCATTTGTTCCTGCCGGCAGGTATCAGCTTCGTATAATCTGACGGTTCTTTCGATACCGGAAGCTGCCGAAGCCGTCGCGGCGACCTCTCGGGCGAACCTTTATCAAAACAATTACTCCAATCAATACCCGAACTCAATCTGGCAGCCGCCGAAAATTTAATTTCATAGCCTAAGTGTGTCTTTTTTCATGATTTTACGAGTTTTTGCGCGAAAAGACCGTTTATTTTGCACCCAGCCGATTGATGAAATCGAGCTGCGGCGCAAGTTTTCGTGAATTTAAATTTATTCTCAAGAGGTGACAGCTACTAATGAAACGAGTCCTATTATTTTTTACATTTTTCGCCGTCTTGGCAACAGCGGCGCAGATTTCATACGCACAAAATACATTCAAAGCCGCGGTGCAGGCGGAAGAAACCAAACAGCCGGTCGCCGGGGCGCGAGTTTCAGTCAGAGGCACTGAAATTTCCGCGACGACCGACGCGGGCGGGAAAGTCGAATTAGCCAATATTCCCGATGGCGAGCAAATCATCGAGATAATTGCCGAAAATTACGAGATACAGGAACTAAGCCTTACCTTTCCGCTCGCCGACCGGAGCGAAAAACTTATTTTGCTGAAGGTCAACGAGGTCGGCGAGGTCGTTATATCTTCGACGCGAACCGGACGCGAAATCGACGACGAGCCGACGCGCGTCGAAGCCATCGACGAG
>DASVWG010000192.1:0-1709 GCA_036389695.1 Pyrinomonadaceae bacterium | reverse complement strand
TTAGCATAGTTGAAGAAGAAGCCGACGAGAGTTTATATTGGCTTGAGCCTTTAATCGAATCAGATATAGTTTCCGCGAAAAAATTATCGGAATTGCAAAAAGAAATGAATGAAATCACCGCGATGGTCGTCGCTTCAATTAAAACCTTGCGCTCGAAACAATCGTCAATCCAAAATCCAAAATCTAAAATCCAAAATTAAATATGCAAGAAGAAACACAAATTTTCGAAAACCCGGAGCTTGAACCGCAGCAAACGCCGCAACAGCGACGGCTGACTTACACGCCGTCGACGGTCGCGCACATTTTAAACGAGCTTCGCAAGGTCGTCGTCGGGCAGGACGAAGTCATCGAGCAGATTCTGGTCGCCGTTCTGGCGGAAGGTCACGCGCTGCTGGAAGGCGTTCCGGGAACGGCGAAAACTTTAACGGTGAAAACGCTGGCGCGAATCATCGGCGCGCAGTTTTCGCGCATCCAGTTTACGCCTGATTTGATGCCGTCCGACATTACGGGAACGAATGTTTTTAACCTGCGCACGTCGGAATTCAATCTGCGGCAAGGTCCGATTTTCACGGACATTCTGCTGGCGGACGAAATCAACCGCACGCCGCCGAAAACGCAATCGGCGCTTCTGGAAGCGATGGAAGAACGCCAGACGACGATTGACGGCGAGCGTTATCCGCTCTCGCCGCTGTTCACCGTGCTGGCGACGGAAAATCCGATTGAATACGAAGGAACTTATCCTTTGCCCGAAGCGCAGCTCGACAGATTTTTGCTGAAAATTCTGATTGATTATCCTTCGCAAAGCGCCGAGCAGGAAATCGTCGCGCGCTGGGACGCGGGCTTTAACTCGCGGCATCTGGAACAAATCGAGATTCTGCCGCTCGGCGACGTGACGGCGATTCAGCATTGCCGGATGGAAGTCAAGCAGATGAAAACCGAGCCGGGCGTGCAGAAATACATCGTCGAAATCGTCCACCGGACGCGCAATCACCCGACGATTCTCTACGGCGCAAGCCCGCGCGCCTCGGTCGCGCTGCTGCTTTGCGCCAAAGCTCTGGCGGCGATTCGCGGGCGCGATTTTTCGACGCCGGACGACGTGCGCGACGTCGCCATGCCGGTTCTGCGTCACCGTCTCGCCCTTCGCGCCGAAGCCGAGCTTGACGGCGCGACGACCGACGCCGTGATTTCCGACATCATCAAAACGGTGGAAGTTCCGAGATAAGTGAATCGTGAATCGTAAATAGTGAATAGAAGCCTTTGATTTGAGTTAACTATTCACTATTTACGATTCACTATTTACGATTCACTATCGCGTGTATTCAATCGTGTTGCCGTGCATCCAGCCGCTCGTGCCGTGTTCGCAGACGACGTGAAACCACGGGCTGTTCGGATTGTCGCGGGCGGTAATGGTCAGGCGGTCGTCGATTGGAAGAACGTCGAGCTGCGGCGCGCTGCGGCTCGGCGACGAGCGGACGTAGGCGTTGAGCGTGATGACGCGACCGTTGAATTCATCGTCGCTCACAGTGGTTCTTTTCTGATGTTCGGGATTTATCGGCGTCGGGCTGTCCTGCGGAGAAGCGACGTTTTTCGGTTCGATATTGCTGCGCGATTGATTGGAATTTACGTTTGCAGTTGTTTTGGAGTTGTTGCCCGCATCGCCCGTTCGGGAAAATCTGCCGGACAAAAACAGCGTCGCCAAAACCAGACCG
>DASVWG010000191.1:0-1771 GCA_036389695.1 Pyrinomonadaceae bacterium | reverse complement strand
CAGATTTCGACGCGGCGGACGGCTTTCGGCAAAAATTACGTCTGGTGGATTAAGGATAAATTAAATTTCGCGCAGATGCGGGAAGCCGCCGCTTTTCTGGTCGGCAAACACGATTTTCGCTCGTTTTCCGAAAGCGCCGAGGAAGAAAAATCGACGCTCGTGAAAGTCGAGCGCGCCGAAGTTTTCGCCGACGGCGATTTGATTTGTTTTCGCATCGGCGCGAGCCATTTTTTGTGGAAGATGGTCAGAAGAATTACCGGCGTGCTGGCGGAAGTCGGGCGCGGAAATCTTTCGCCGGACGAGTTTCGGCGACTTTTAAAATCACATTCCAACGCGCCCGCGAAATACACCGCGCCGCCGTCGGGCTTGTTTCTGGAAAAGGTTCTGTATCAAGGAGATACGCCGCCGACGGAAGCGAAAGCGATTTTTCCGGTTTAGTTTTTTTCTTTGGCGATTTGGCGCATTTTTTTCAAAACGTCGTATTTAATCCAGCGCGTCGAATTTTCCATCGCGCCTAAAGTTTTGTTTTTATTCGCCTCATTTTCGTTCCATTTCAGAAAAACGACCCGCTCGCCCAGAAGATTTTTTTTCGGATAATCCATATCGGGACTCGTGTAAAACTCGATGGTTTTCGCGCTGATTCGACCTTTAAAAACTTCCCTGACTTCGGCTTTTAAGCGGTAAAGACAATAACCCGCGCCTTTATCGGTTTCGCAATCGCCGCTGCCGATAAAATCTTCCAGTTTGCGCTCTTTTATATCGACATAAGCGACGACGTCGACTTCTTTAAAATCGGATTTGAGCATTGCGGGCTTGTAAAATTCGGAATCAACCGAATCGGACGCGCCGGTTTTTGTCTTTTCGCTTTTGCTTTGCTGGCTCGGAGCGATTTGCGCGGCGCTCAGAAATAAAATTGTCAGAATGAATATCGAAACGGTTTTCAGCATAATTTAAACTTTTTCCAATTTCCTGCCACTTGCCATTTTCCTCTGATTTATGCCAAAGTCAAGAGATAAGTTTTACCAAATTTTAATGAGCAGGAGTTTGACGAAAGATGCCGAAAATTACTGCGGAAACGGCTCAGGGAACATTGGCTTTCGAAGTGCCCGAAGGACGTAAACTCGTTCTTTGCCTCGAAGATAACGGCGTGGATATTTTGCATCGCTGCGGCGGAAACGCGCGCTGCACGACGTGCCGCGTCGAGGTTTTGGCGGGCGACCCGGGCGAAATCGGCGAGCCGGAAAAAGCTATCTTAGCGACGAAAACCGATTTAAACGACCACACGCGTCTGTCGTGTCAGGTGCGCATCATCGACGATTTGCACGTCAAGGTGGTCAATCAAGCCAGCGTCAAGGCAATGGACGCCGGACCGCGTCCGGTCGAATAATTTATTTTTTTATTGAAGCAAGGAGAAATGGGAAATGTTTGAAAAATTTAAAGAAAAATTGACAGCTAATCCGGAACGCGCCGAAGCGCACTGCGACGCGCCGTGCGGCGTTTACGACCCGGCGCAGGCGCGCGTCGAAGCCGAATCGGTTTTGCAGCTGACGAAAAAAATTCTCGATTTAAAGCGTCCCGACGGCGGCGATTCGAGCGCCGACGCGGCTTATCAAAACACTTTGACGCGCTTTATCACGATTAAGGAAACGCGCGCCGATTTGGCGAAGCATCATCTTCTCGTCCTCTGGACGGATTATTTCAAGCCGCAGCATCTGGAAAAATATCCCGAGCTGCACGACCTTTTCTGGAAAACCGCGAAGCTCTGCTCGGC
>DASVWG010000190.1:0-6014 GCA_036389695.1 Pyrinomonadaceae bacterium | reverse complement strand
CCGCAAAAAGAAAACAACTCGCCAACACTAAATTCCGGATTCCGCTTTTCATCTTGAATTACCTCCAGGATGTTTAGACAACGGAAATCATGTTTTGTTCCGGCAATTTTACCGATAAACTCGCCGGTGACGATAATCTTTTATTTTTTATCCTTTTCCGTCATCAGCCGTATTTCGGTAATAACTTTATTCGCTTCTATATATAAACCCAGCCACTGGCTTGTATTATTATAGAAATTTTCCTCTTTTTCCTGAGCGACAAATTTTCCTTTATTGGTAAGGAAATAAAATATTACAGTCTTTTCCGGCGGCAACGGCGTCGTTTCTGTTTTGGTCGTCCTGTTTAGAAAAGTCTGCGCTTTATCAATAAATGCGACGGCGGCATTTTTAACATTTTCATTACTAATACCGCCGATTATGCCGCTGCCGCTACTGGTATACAAACTCGCATCTCCCGTCTGAAAAAAGGCGAAAGTTCCGATTCCGTCGCCTTTATTCAAATCCATAACAACTCCGTAAACCTTTGTTTCATCGCTCGCAATTTTTAATCCGAGCATTTCGGGAGTCGTGTTCAGAGCCGTAGCGCGAAGTTTTTCATAAGGATTATCGACCGATTCGCTGGCTTCAGTGTTTATTTTCTTTTCTTTTTGTTGAATAGTTTGACCGTCTGCTGTCGAATTGTTTTGACAACCCAGCAGAAAAAGAGCGATTCCGAAAGGTAAAACTAAATGGGTTAAGAAGTAATTTTTTTTCATATCGAATTTTCCCCTTCCGACCGGAAATCCCGAATGTCTTTAAAAGGCTTTTCCGCGTCCGAAAAATCAGGTCGGTAATAGTGCGATGCCGATTCGTATTCCTGTATAAAGCCTTCTTCCATCTCGAATTCTTCCAACGCTTCGACCGCTTCAAACCATTCGCGCTCGGAAATGCGGCGCGATAATAAAATATATCTTTCGTCGGTCGCGGCTTTGTTCGTCGCGTAATACTGCGCCATTAACGAAACCGCCGTCTTCGGCGAAAGCTCATCGCGAATCCAGCGCAGAGATTCGCGGATTTCCGCCAAATCGTTCGGCAAAACCAGAAGGCGAATCACCAAACCGCGCTTTAATAAACCGTTTTCGTCGTAAATTAATTTATCGCCCGTCTGCCGAAACATTTCTTTTATCGCCGCGCGCGAAAATTTGGCGTAATCGCGCACTTTTGAATATTGAAAACCGGCGGCGCTGTCGGCGTATTTCAAATCCGGCAGGTAAACATCGACAATTCCGTCCAAAAGTTTTAAAACTTCGACCGAATCGTAAGCATTCGTGTTGTAAACAATCGGCAAACGCAAGCCTTTTTCCGCCGCGATTAAAATCGCCCGCGCCATCTGCGGCGCAAAATGCGTCGGGCTGACGAAACCGATATTATGACAGCCGTGCGCCTGCAATTCGAGCATTATTTCGGCTAAGCGCTCGTGCGTCACTTCGTTTTTTTTCTGCTCTTTCCACGTCTGCGAGATTTGATAATTCTGGCAGTAAACGCAGCGCAGATTGCAGTTGCCGAAAAAAATATTTCCCGCGCCGCGCGTGCCGGACAAAACCGGCTCTTCGCCGAAATGCGCGGTGAAGCTGGAGACAACGGGCAAGCGTCCCGAATAACACGCGGCGATTTCGTCTTTCAGACGATTGTTGCCGCAGTCTTTCGGGCAGACGGTGCAGGACGCGAGCAGTTTTTCCAATTGCTCAACCCTTGTCGCCAGTTCGCCGCTCCGCCAGAGTCTGATGAATCCTGGTTGTAATGTTTCCTTTTCTGTCGGCATTGCGTTTGTATTTGCTGATAACGCTTTCCGGCGCGACGGTGCGCGCCAGCTCCCACGTAAAATCCATCTCGGCGTTGACGGTCGCCGTCGCCATTCTCGCTTCGCGCAGCATCAGAAGGCTGCCGTAAAAAAGAAATATAATTCCGACGACGCCCATCGGAATCGGCAGCCAGCGAAAAATACTCAAAATTCCGGCAATCGCAATCGTCACGCTGGTTAAAATAAAAAATCCCAGCCCGTAATAAAACATCGCCATCGCGCGCTGCAAAATTCGCGAGCGCGTCGTCACTTTATCCAGCAAATCGACGACCACCTCGACGCGCTTTTCGTAAAGCGGAATATCGTTTTTATTTTCGGTGATAATCAATTCGCTGAGCCGCACTTCCAGCGTCCGCACGCGGTCGACCACGCGTCCCAGACGCGTCGAAGTCGAAAGCACCAGGGAGCCGGTCGCGGAAATAAGCAAAGCGGGCGTAATCATCGCCGTCAGAAATTCGATGGTCGAATTCAAAACGTTCGGATTCAGATTAATCAAATCGCCGCCAGCCATAAAAGGATTTTAACTTAAAGACGCAAAGAGGCGAAGACGCAAATAAAGAAAATACAGGGATGACAGGATAGACAGGGATAAGAAAGGTAATTTTTATAATCCCTGCTCATCCTGTCATCCCTGTTAATTTCTTTATTTGCACCTTGCGCCTTCGCGGCTTTAAGTTAAAAATTAAATTTATGAAGCAAGGAACCGTCAAAACTCTGCGGCACGAAAGCGGGATTTTAAAAAACAACCCGCTCAATGATAAACACGTTCGCGACGTCATCGTTTATCTTCCGCCCGAATACGAGAAAAGCGATAAAAATTTCCCGACCGTTTACTGCCTCACGGGTTTCACCGGACGCGGGCGGATGCTTTTGAACGACAGCGCTTTCACGCCGAATTTAGCCGAAAGAATGGACCGGCTCATCGGCGAGGGCAAAATCCAGCCGATGATTGTCGTGATGCCCGATTGTTTTACTTATTACGGCGGCTCGCAATACATCAATTCGAGCGCGACCGGCGATTACGAAGATTATCTGACGCAGGAAATCGTGCCTTTCGTTGACGAAAATTTTCGCACCGTCAACGACCGAGACGCGCGCGCCGTGATGGGCAAATCTTCGGGCGGCTACGGCGCGCTGGTTATGGCTTTGCGCCACGCCGATATTTTCGGCTTGGCTTGCTCGACCAGCGGCGACTGCTGTTTCGAATACTGCTATCTGCCCGGTTTCGCGGGCGGCTTTCGCGCCATCAAAGGCGAGCCGAAAAAGCTGATGGAAAAATTCTGGAACGAGGACGAGAAAAAAGCCAAACACGATTTTGACGGGCTGAACACCGTCGGCATGAGTGCCTGTTACTCGCCGAACACGGATTCGGAAATCGGCTTCGATTTGCCGTTTGATTTGGAAACGGGCGAAATTCGCGCCGAAATCTGGGCGAAATGGCTGGCGCACGACCCCGTTCACCTTGTGGAAAAGTCTGTGGAAAACTTGAAAAGCTTAAAACTGTTGTATATTGATGCCGGCACGCGCGACGAGTTCGCGCTCGACATCGGCGCGCGCATTTTGTGCAAAAAGCTGCGCGACTTCGATATTCCGCACGTCCACGAAGAATTCGACGACGGTCATTTTAATATTTCGTATCGCCAAAATCGTTCGCTCGAAATGATTTCAAAATCAGTTAATAGTTGATAACTGATAACTGATAGTGAAGCAACAAAATAAACTATCAGTTATCAGTTATCAACTATCAGTTATCATGAAACTCTGGCTTTCAAAAAACAGCGAAATTTCCCTGCGCGAGCAATTGACGCGGCAGATAATGCTGGCGATTGTGAGCGGCGATTTGCAGGCTGGAGATAAACTGCCGAGCGTGCGCGAAATCGCTCTGCGGCTGAAGATTCACCCGAACACGGCGAGCGCGGCGTATCGCTGGCTGGAAGAAAACGGCTGGGTCGAATCGCGCGTCGGCAGCGGCGTCTACGCGCGAAAAGTGACGGAGCTGAAAATCAACGAGACGGCGCGCGCGATTGAAAGCGAGCTTGACCGTTTGATTTTAGCGTTTTTAAACGACGCGCGGCGGCGCGGTTTTGAAAACAAGCAGATAAAAGGGCGTCTGAATTTCTGGCTGCAAGCGAAAAAGCCGCAGAAAATCGTGATTGTCGAAAACGACGCCGACTTAAGCCGCATTCTCGCCGGCGAAATCGCCGCGCATTTCAGCCTGCCGGTTTCCGCCGTCGATTCCGCCAAAGCCGGAAAAGACGGTTTAGCCCGAAATTCCTTAATCGTTTCGCTTTCCGATTCGGCGGAAAGCTTTCCGGCTCCGGCGGCTTTCGTCCGCCTGAAGCTGAATTCCGTGCAGGATTCGATGCGCGGCAAGGAAAAACCTTCCGAGACGGATTTGGTCGGCGTCGCATCGCACTGGGAAAAATTTTTGCGCTGGTCGCAGACGATGCTCGTCGCCGTCGGCATCGGCGAAGAAAATCTGGTCGTCCGCCACACCGCCGAAGCGGACTGGAAAAAAGGCTTGGATTCGTGCCGCTTCGTGATTACCGACAGCCTGACGGCGAAGCATCTGCCAGGCGGCATCGACAAGCGCGTTTTTCAACTGATTTCGCCGGAATCAATCGACGAAATGCAAAGCTATCTCAAATAAATTTACATAAAACCGTTCCGTTTTGCTTATAATCAAATAAATCAATGTTTCAAGCGGGGCAAAAATTCGGACAGTTCGTCTTAATCAAAAAGCTCGCCACGGGCGGTTTCGGCGAGGTCTGGCTGGCGGAAAAACGCTCGCAGTTTGTGACCACGAAAGTCGCGGCAAAGCTGCCGCACGCCGGTAAGTTTAATTTTGAAGCCATCCGTCAGGAAGCGCAGCTTTGGGAAAAAGCGAGCGGGCATCCGAACGTTTTGCCCTTGATTGACGCCGACATTTACGACGGTCAGGTCGTTATTCTGAGCGAATACATCGAAGACGGCTCGCTTGCCGATAAATTGAGAAAATACGGTCGTCTTCCCGTCCGGCAAGCCGTCCGCATCGTCATCGGCGTGCTCAACGGCTTGGAATTTCTGCATTCGAAAAACATCATTCACCGCGACATCAAGCCCGCCAATATTCTGATGCAGGGCGACACGCCGCGCCTTGCCGATTTCGGCATCTCGCGAGCGGTCGAAACGACTATGATTAGCTCGACCGTTATCGGCACGCACAGCTATATGTCGCCCGAATCGTTTGAAGGCGTCCGCAATGTGCAGACGGACGTCTGGTCGGTCGGCGTTCTGCTTTATCATCTGACGACGGGAAAGCTGCCGTTTCCGCCCGGTCAGCCGTCCGAAATTATGTACGCGGTTTTGCTGCGCGAGCCTGAACCGATGCCCGCCGAAATTCCGCCGCGCCTGCAGCAAATCATTTATAAGGCGCTGGAAAAAGACCGCGAGCCGGACGGAAATCCGCCGCGTCGTTATCAAACGGCTGCGGCGATGCGCGAGGATTTGGAGAGTTTTCTCGAATGGTTTCAAACGCAGCCGCAGCCGACGCCGTTTGAAACAGTCAAAGTTTTTCCGACCGCCGAATCCGCCGAGCTCGGCACGCGAATGAGAATTCCGCTCAAAACAGACGGAAATTTTCTAAGCCGTCTCGCCAAGCGTAAATTTGCGGCGGCGGCGGTTTTCTCGCTGCTTTTAGGCACCGGCGCGGCAATCGTTCTGGCGGCGGTTTTAATGTTCGGGCGCTCGTCTTCAAATGCTTTAGCGGTTCCCGATTCGTCGAATGCGAATTCGTCAAACGCAAATTCCGCGCTTCAACCCGTCGACGACGCGGCGATTCGCGCTTCCAAAGAATTTTACCGGCAGGGCGACGGCTTTTACGCGCGCCGGAAATTCGATAAAGCGATTGAAACCTACACGCTGGCAATCGAGCTTAATCCGAACGATTTTGCCATTTACATCAATCGCGGCGCGTCCTATCACGCCACCGGCGAATATCAGAAAGCCATCGCCGATTACACCAAAGCCGTCGAGCTTAACCCGTATCATTTTTCCGCCTACAACAATCGCGGCGCGGCTTACGAAGACATCGGCAACATCGAGCAAGCCGTCGCCGACTACCGCAAAGCGCTGGAATTAGACGCGGAAAACAAGCTGGCGAAAGATAATCTGAAAAGAATTTTAAAATAACAGA
>DASVWG010000189.1:0-6867 GCA_036389695.1 Pyrinomonadaceae bacterium | reverse complement strand
GATTTTGAAATTCAATGATGAATACTCAAATCCGATTCTGACTACCGGCTTCCGGCTTCTGGCTTCTTCTACTTTAGCTTGCTATCGCCTGCACTTCCTGCATCACCGGCGGTTTATAGCCGAAATGTTTATAAGCCGCGCCCGTTACCACGCGCCCGCGCGGCGTGCGATTCAGAAAACCGATTTGAATCAGGTAAGGCTCGATGACTTCTTCGATTGATTCGCGGTCTTCGCTGATTGAAGCCGCAATCGTGCCGACGCCGACCGGACCGCCGTCGAATTTTTCGATAATCGTCAGCAGCAGTTTTCTATCGACTTCGTCCAAGCCGTAGCGGTCGACTTCCATCGCGTCCAAGCCTTTCTGCGCCAGCGCGCCGGTGATTCGCCCGTCGCCCAAAACCTGCGCGTAATCGCGTACGCGTCGCAGCAGACGGTTGGCGATACGCGGAGTTCCGCGTGACCTTTTCGCCAATTCCGAAGCGCCGGTCGCTTCGATTTCGACGTTCAGAATTTCCGCCGAGCGGTGAATGATGATTTCCAAATCTTTCTTGGGATAAAAATCGAGGTGATTGACAATGCCGAAACGCCCGCGCAAGGGAGCGGAAATCATTCCGGCTCGCGTCGTCGCGCCGACTAATGTAAATTTCGGCAAATCGATTTTTATCGAGCGCGCCGCCGTTCCCTGTCCAATCATCAAATCCAGGCTGTAATCTTCCATCGCCGGATAAAGAATTTCTTCGATTTGCGGGCGCAGGCGGTGAATCTCGTCGATGAAAAGCACGTCGCCTTCTTCCAGATTTGTCAGAACCGCCGCCAAATCGCCCGATTTATCGACCGACGGCGCGTGAACCGTTTTCAGGCTCGCGCCGAGCTCGTTAGCGATGATTATCGCCAGACTCGTTTTGCCCAATCCCGGAGGACCGAAAAGAAGAACGTGGTCGAGCGCTTCGCTGCGGCGCAGGGCGGCTTTCAAAAAAATTCTGAGATTATTGACGATTTTCGTCTGCCCGATATATTCGTCAAGCTTTTTCGGACGTAAGCTGAGTTCCGCCGAAACGTCTTCAATGGTCGCCTCGCCGACAACAAGCGCGTTCTGCCGGAGCGGACTTTCTACTAATTCCAATGCCATTTGGGAAACCTCTTTTTTGTTTTTTGTTACTGTCTATTTTACTCTTTATGCAAGATTGTTTCAACTGTGAAACAAGATAAAGAAATGTAGGGGCAGGTCTTGTGCCTGCCCAAAGCGTTCGACAGAACGCTAGTCAATTTTAATAAATCTCAACGTTGAATTTATTTAATGCGTTGTTCGCGCTCGCGCGCTCATTGGGCAGGCACAAGACCTGCCCCTACAAATTTATTCGCGTTTTAAATTAAGCGACAAGCTTCAAAACCTGCTGCGTGTTTTCCTTTTCTTCGACGAGCGGCTGGCTCAATTTGGCGACCAGCCAGCGGCGATAGACTTCAGCTTCTTCGAGCTTGCCCGTCCAGCGCGCGCGGTTGAGCATCGTCAGCGCCATTTCCAGCGTGTGATGCTGTCCGGCGCGGTCTTGCGTGTTGGAAAACAAGCGATACGCCTGTTCCAGATTCACGACGCCGTTTTCCGCCGCTTTGACGTCCTTAAAACCGAGCTTTCCGCGAAAGTATTTGGAATAGACGTTCATCGTATGCGCGGTCGAAGTGTAAAGGTCGAAATAATTGTCTATCAGACCTTCTTTCTGCAAAACCGAGCCGACATAGCTCGGCTTTGCGCCGCTCAAAACGGCGATTGATTCAATATCGGTCGTGCCGGCTTTGAAAAGCGATAAAATCATATCTTTTTTGCTTTGCGCCGCTTCCGACTGTTCAAATTCAACAATATTATTCGTCGTTTCTAAAGTCATTTTTCTACCCTCCATTAGACATTATATTTGATGTTTCATAGATGAAACAAGTTGCCTTTTCAACTATTTTCGGAGGATAAATTTATCAAATTAAGTCTAATCATTTCTGCATTTACGAACGGCTCGAAATTATTTTTCCAATAACGAAAATAATAAGCTATACTCATTAAAACGAACGAAAAAGGGTTGAGGTTAATGAAAAATAAGCAGACGAAAACGATATTCGACACAGTCCTTGCCAGGCAGAAAATCGAACAGGGCAGGCGCGCGAAATGGTGGCGCAGAATCGGCGGAAAAGCGAAAGGTTTCTCATATCTGGACGCCGACGGCAAGGCGATTAAAGACGAAGCACGACTGACAAGAATCAAATCTCTGGTGATTCCGCCCGCGTGGAAATACGTGCGGATTGCGCCCGCCGCGAGCAGCAAAATTCAGGCGCTCGGGATGGATACTTCCGGCAGAATCCAATACATTTATCACACGAAATTTGCCGAGCGGCAGCAGAAGAAAAAGTTTGAAAAAATCGAAAGATTCGGCGAGTATCTGCCGCGCTTGCGGAAGATTACGAATGAACACATCGCGCTCGAAGGCTTTCCGCGCGAGAAGGTTCTGGCGGTCGTGATGCGGCTGATAAATTCGCTTTACATTCGCGTCGGAACCGAGCAGAGCGTCAGGCATTACAAGACTTACGGCATCACGACGCTGCAAAACCGGCATCTGGAAATCGGCAGAAAAGGCGAGCTCGTTTTCAGTTTTGTCGGCAAACATCACATCAAACATCGAAAAGTTCTGGTTGACGAGGAGCTGTCGGGCGTGATGCGCGATTTAAAAGCGCTCGGCTCGGCGCGCAAGCTTTTTCATTATCTGGACGCCGACGGCAAGCCGAAGCCGATTAAACCGAAAGACGTCAACGATTATCTGAAAACTATTACGTCGCCGGAATTTTCGGCGAAAGATTTTCGCACCTGGGGCGGAAGCTTATTAACGGCGGTTGAGCTGGCGGAAATCGGAGTCGCCGCAGAAGAAAGGCAAATCAAGCAGAATATCTGTAAAGCGGTGAAAAAAGTCGCCGAACAATTGGGCAACACGCCGACGGTGTGTCGCGGCTCGTATATTCACCCGACCATCATCAAATCTTACGAATCGGGCGTCACGATTAACGAGTTCAGACCGAGCAAGTCGCGCCGCATCAACCGTCTGCAAACGGATTACGAACCGGAAGAAAAGGCTTTAATTAAAATGTTTCGGGAAAGTAAATAATCGTCCGTCGTCCGTCGTCCTTTGTCCTTCGCAGGTTGAATTTAAAGTACATTCTCAAATTAAACTCAACCGGCAATTGACTAAGGACAAAGGACGAAGGACGAAGGACGATTGTTTTATTTCCGCATCAGCACGACCGGCGATTGTTCGGCGGAGCGGATTTTGACGAAGAAATCTTTGACCGAAGCGTATTTATCGACCGAGATGGTTGCCGAGTTCAGCGTCAGCGAGCGTTTGAAAATCAGGCTGTTGTCCTTAACTTCGTAGCTCGTCGAATATTTGCCGAAAGGCGTTTCCAGATTAACCGGGTCGGGCGTTTCATCGACGATAAAGCCGGTCGGCAAACTGAAAACGGCGGTTTCGCTGAAAGAGTTTGCCTCCATAATTACCGGATGCGTCCGTTTATTATCGGTCAGCCAGAGCGAGTTCAGACGGTCGACGACGACCGGCTTGAAGACGAGCAGGCGATTTTGCATCAATTGACCGTAAATCGGCGCTTTCAATTCGACGTCGAGGTCAAATTGATTTTCGGCGTTTTTATCGACCGGCGAGATTTTGCCGACGCGCGCCGTCGAGATGCCGCGCACGACCCAGCCTTCAATCATCTTGTTGTAATCGCTGACCGAGATGCTGCGCAGCAGCCGGCGAGCATAAGCCGCCTGCTGCCCTTGCGCGCGCTCGCGAATGACGCCGCTGATGTCGCCGTTGTCGGCGATGGTCATTTCCACGCTGCGCACCATTTTATTGGCTTCGGGCGAGGTGACCGGCATTTTCATCAGCTTGCCGTCGCCGCCGGCGGCGATTAAGGCAAAGCTTCCCTGCAAATAATCGGGCAAATCGCCGACCGGCGTGAACGGGTCGGTCGCGTCGAAAATCATCAGGCGTCCGAGCGTCGGGTGCGTCAGAATGGTCGGCGAATTTGTCTCGTCGCTGACTTTGACGGCGATGATGCAGTGATTAAACTGGCTCGGCGAAGCCCATTCTTCGCGCACGTAAGACGGGTCGCCCGAATAAATCGTCACCGGATAAGCCTCGATTTTCAGCACTTTCAGCAAAGCCCGCATCAAATTCGCTTTGTCTTTACAGTCGCCGTAGCCGCGCTGCAAAACCAGCGTCGAAGGTCGCGGGCGATAGCCGTTACCTCTGCCGACGCCGATGTCAATCGAGATGTATTGCAGATTCTGCACAAACGTTCCGATGGCGCGAATTTTTTCGAATTCGGTTTTCGCATTGGCGGTCAGCTCGCGCGCTTTATTGGCAATGTTGTCGTCGATAATCACGGACGGATTGCTGAGCTCCGTATACCAGCGCGAAACTTCCGTCCAGTCTTTGAAAGAACGGAAATTGGTCGTCGTTGCCGTCGGCGCGTAGCTGACGACGAGACGCGGCGCGAGATTCGGGATGCTCGGGCTTTCCGGTTCTTCGGCAATCGGCTGTAAATTGCGCAGCTCCCAGGTGTAGCTCGAACCATTTACGACGGGCTGAATCTTCGCGTGGTTGAAAGTATTGCTGTCGGCTTTCCAGCCGTTCGGCAAGCTCAAAGTATAGCGCGAAACAAGCGTCGGCAGATTATCCTGAAACTGCCAGTTATCCTGGTCAAAAAGCGGCATATCCTCGCTCGTCACCTGATAACCGAAAATCGCTCCGGCGTCCGCTTCCGCGGAAGCGTCGATGATTTTCAGACGAACCTCGTTATAAACATCGTCCGGGTCGGAGATGGTGTCCAGAATCTGTTCTTTGCCGTAAGCTTTCGTCGTTCCGTCGGCGCGAATCAGCCAGCCTTTGATGTCGCGGATTTTGCCCGAGCTGACCAGATAAGGCTCGACCGCGATGGCTTGGCGGCGACCTTCGCGCGTGAGGATGCGCACGACGTAAGTCGTCGTCGTCGTGGATTTGCCGTCCGAGCCGATTTCGACGGTCGATTCGTTTTGCAGCACGACGGCTTTGACGTCCTTTTCGTAGGCGGGCGTCTGCATACTGCGAAACTGCATAAACCACGCCGGCACTTCATCGCCGGTCGACGCTGAGGCGACCGTCAGCGCCGCGAAAAGAAGGAAAAGGAAAGTAAATAAACGAGCAAACTGTTTCATATAAACTCCAAAAAATCGGGGCACGCCCGCGAAAGGCTGCCCCGCCGGAAACTACTTTTGTCTGAGCGTAATCGTCTGCGTATCCGCCTTGTGAAACGCGTCAAACAAACCTTTTAAAGGCTCATATACGCCTGCGGGGAACAATATTTTTCCATTGCCGCCGAAGTGGAATTTGCGGTCGTAAAACAGCACGCCCTGGCTTCGGTCAGCTTTAAGAGTGATGTTCAGCAAGCCGATTTTCTGCGGGTCGGCGAGCTCGCCCGGCGCTTCCGGGTTATCCAAATCGAAAGTTTTCGGGTATTCGATTTCGATATTATCCTGCTCCGACCACGGATAACGGAAAAAGATACTGTATTTTCGCGTCGCGGTCGAAAACACGGGATTCGTGCCGTATTCAAAAAAGCCGGGCTGGAAGAACATTCTCTTGCCGGTTTTCTGCGCGTAATTCGGCACGCGAATCTTGTATTGAAAAACGAGAGGCTTTTCCGCATCCATTAAATTCTCGATGCTGACTTCGGAAATGTCAGCCGTGCTGATGCGCTTTTTAACCTCATTTTTCAACATTTCCTCGCGCTCGCCGGCGGATTTTTTGTAATAGTCCGTGCGGACGTTATAAGCGATTTGTCCGGTTTGTTCGATTTTAACGTTGCCTTCCAGAGTGCCGTCTTCGAGCAATTTGAGCCGCGCCGTTCTTTTGGCGACGGTTTTATCCGTTCCCGAAAGCGGAATTTCGGTCGTCACGTAATCTTTGTAGCCCAGAAGCAGAGCCGAAGTATTTTCCTCGTTCCAGGCAAGCATTCCGTTCGGCACGAAAGCATCGCCCGGATCATAATATCTCCAGGTTCCGTTGACCTTGACGGCAACCGATGAAAAATGAATGAACGAGAGGTGCGCCTGACTCGGGTTAAAGAACTTCTGACTGCGGTCGCCGCTAAAGGCGAGCCGCGCTTCAAAGCCGAGCGAGGTCGCCAGCGACGCGAACAACTCATTAATGTCCGCTTCCGTGCCCTGAAGCTTTTTGTATGTCTCCGAGGCGGATTTGCTCGGCTTGATTTCCTCTTTCTGGTCGTCGGTCAGGGTCGTGTCGTAAGTGATATTTTTGACGCGCTTTCGGCAAAACTCGTAAAGCTTTGCCAGTTGTTCGTCGGGCGTCGTCGCGCCAGCGGCGATTTCGGTCGCGGCGTTTTTTAAATCCTTGCCCGGTTTGAGCGTGTCTTTAATTTCAAAAACACTCGCGATAACGCCGCCGACTTTCGACCAGAAATTGTCTTCGGTGTCTTTCAAATCGCTCCAGTAATAAAGCAGCAGCCACGAGCGAACTTCATCTGCCGGCGGCATCTGCGGCTCTTCCTTGATTGCCGGAACGTTTTCCATCGTCGCGCGATAAAATCCGTTTTTGTCCTTGATGAATTTATTATCGTTCATGTTAAAGGTCAGGTATTTGGCGTTGTTCATCGGACGGAAGTAATATGTGATGTTCTGGATGGGAATTTCGTGCTGGAAAAACATCCGCATATTGTTTGCCCACGTGCTCTGATGCGTTTCCTGATAACGATATTCGACAATGACGCCCGGCTCGATGTTCGGAACGGCAAAAGACTTGGCTTTGACCTTTGCATTGCCGGCTTTGACGATTT
>DASVWG010000188.1:0-16688 GCA_036389695.1 Pyrinomonadaceae bacterium | reverse complement strand
GCGTTTCTCTAAAAAACGGTTTAATCCATTTCGGCGACGCTTCGCGCAAAATTTCCGGCGACGCGCGAAACGTTTTGCTCGCGCTGGAGCCGGAAAACGCGGAAGTTCCGGACGAGCAGAAACGCTATAAATTCGATTTTACCTCGACCAAATCCTTCGTCGTTTACGACGAAAAAACGATTGAGCCGGTCGACGTTCACGTGCGCGGCATCACCGACCGCAAGGGCGCGGATATTACCGAATTAACCTTGAAATCGCCGGTTGCCGATACGGTTTTAAGCGGCAAAGTCGAAGGCTGGGAGCAGTTTCGCTACAACTTTAAAATCGATTCGACGATTGATTTGACGCAGACCGGAACGATTTTCGCTTCCGGCACGGCGCTGCGCGGCATCGGCAATTTCAGCGGCACGGTCGCGGGCGAAGGCGAAAGATACATGATTGACGGCGAGGTGACGAGCGATGCGCTCGCCGCTTCGAATGTGCGGCTGAAAGCCTTGCAGGCGACGGCGAAAGTCAACGTCGAAGACGGGATTTACGAAGCGAACGGCAAGGCAATCGCCGAAATGCTGACCATCGAAGATTTTCGCATCGACTTTCCTCAATTAATCGGCAACGTGCGCGGCAGCGGAACTGATTTCAAATGGTTCGGCGAGCTTCAGGCGGCGTCGGCGAAAACGCCGCAGGGCACGATTGCGAGCCTGTATATTTCCGACGCGATTGCCGAATACAAAGACGAGCAGCTAAACGCGACTTTCGGCAGCGTCACGGCGCGCAGGTTTTTTTCCGAAGAAGCCGAAATCGAATTTCTGCGGGCGCGAAATGCGCGTTTGAATTACGTTAACGGCAGAGCCGACGTGAGCCTGCCGAATGTCAGCGCCAACAACCTCAAGGTCGAAGGCGCGGAGCTGCGCGGCATTAATGCGGGCAACGTCAAAGTCCGCAATCAAAACGGCAGAACCGATATTCAGGCGAGCACTTTGCAGGCGCAGAATCTGCAAACCAAAGACGCGAATTTGCGAAACCTTTCGGCAAGCGGCGTCAACGTGACGGCGAACGGCACAACCAAAGCGACCGTTAATCGACTGCGCGCCGACGAGCTCAACGCGCAGGGCGCGAAAATCGGAAATCTGAACGCGTCGAACGTCGACATCGAGCAGAGCGGAAACGAAACGCGCGTCAATTCCGGCAGCTTGCAGGTCGGAAGCCTGACGACCAATCAGGCGGTTATCGGCAGCTTAAATATCGCGGGCGTTCGTCTTTCGATTCGCGAGGGCAGAGTCGAAGGAACTTCGGGCGACATCGACGCCGGCAACATTAATTTAAAAAATCAGGGAAATCTCGAAAACGTGCGGCTCGCCAAACCCGTTTTTGTGCTTGAGCCTTCCGGTCGCTACCGCGCGAGTCTGGATATGAGTCTGGGCGGCGGCGTTCTGGGCAGCGTTCGCCTCGGCGCGGCGCGCGCCGCTGTTATCGCGACCAACGACGAAATCACGCTGAATAATCTGACGGCGAGCGTGATGGACGGCAATGTGAACGGCAACGCCGTGATTGCTTTGAACAATCGCCAGCGCTCGCGCGTCGATGCCGAATTTACCGCGCTCGACCTTTCCAAGCTGCTCGCTTTGCAGGGCGGGCGCGTGATTCCGATTGCCGGGCAGACGACCGGCAGAGCGAATCTGACGTTTCCGGGCACGAATTTTAAAGCGGCGAGCGGCACGGTGTCGGCGGATTTCGTCGCCAACGCGGGAACGGCGGAACGCGGGCTTGTTCCGGTCAACGGCAGGCTCGAACTGACGGCGACGAACGGGCTTTTCGATATTCAGCAGGCGAATCTGAACACGGAAAAAAGCGCTCTGACCGCGACCGGACGCTTTGATTTGGACGGCTACGATTCGAATCTGAATCTCGCTTTAAATTCTTCGGACGCCAGCGAAATCGAGCGCCTGATTCGCGTTTTAAACATCTCGCCCGAGCTTGAGCGCCAGCTTGACACGAATGAAATCCAGTTTGCCGGAAACGCGACTTTTACCGGAACGCTGACGGGAAATCTGACGAATCCGACGATTGAAGGACGCGCGGCGCTCGATTCGATTTTGATTCGCCAGCGAAATTTGGGCTCGCTCGCTTCGAACGTTTTCGTTTCGCCGCAAACAATCGAGCTGCGCGACGGCAAACTTTTGCAGCCCGACGGCGGAAACGTCGCTTTCAGCGTCAGTATGCCGCAAACCGGAACGAACAATACTTCCGTGCAGGCGACTTTGACGCGCGTCAACACGAGCAATCTGCTCGCGGCTCTGCCGCTGAAGCTGCCCGAAGCTTTGCGCGATTTTCAGGGCGAAACTTCCGGCACGGTCAACTTAAGCGGTTTGCCGAACGCGATTACGGGCGAAGCGAATATCGTTTCGAATAACGCGGTCGTCGCCGGTCAAGCCTTCGACAATTTCGAAGCGAACGTGACGTTTCAAAATTCGGTCGTCAACATCAATAAATTTGAAGGTCGCTCGGCGGACGGATTTTTGCGCGCCAATGGAACTTACGATACAAACTCGACGGCGTTTAATCTCGACATCGAAGGCAAAGGCTTGCAGCTGGCGCGGCTGCGAACTCTGTTTACGAAAAGCGAAGATTTTCCCGCCGTCGGCGGAACGATTGATTTGAAAGCGACGGCGACGGGCAGAACCGCCGATTCGACTTCCTACAACGTCAATTTCACGGGCACGGGACAAAACGTGACGATTAACGAAAACGCCGTCGGCGCTGTTTCGTTTACCGGAAACACGGTCAATCAGCAATTAAACGCGAGTCTGACCGCGACGTTCGGCAATCAGCAGCAAGTCATTACGGGCAGCGTCAATTTCGCCGACCCGAATCTGCCGATTCGCGCCGAGACGAATTTCAACAACACGGATCTCGCGCCGTTTATCGCGCTGTTTCGCCCGCCCGATTCGGTAACGATTGCGGGAACGGCGACCGGAAAAGTTTTTCTCGAAGGCAATCTTTACGCGACGAACGCCAAAGGCGAAAAAGTTTTTTCGACCGAAAATCTGCGCGGCTCCGCGGAGTTCAGCCAGTTCGGTTTGTTTCTGAACGAGACGCCGTTTATGGCGACCAATCCGCTGGTGATTCGCTTTACGGGCAGCGAAGTGACGGTTGACAACGCGCGGTTTGCGGGCGCGGGCTCGAATCTGGTGGTCAACGGCACGAAATCGCTGAACGCCAGCGGAACGAATAATTTAACGGTTGAAGGCGCGGTTAATTTGCGCGTGCTGGACGTGCTTTCCAAAAACACGTTTTTCGCCGGAATCGCCAATCTTTCCGTGCGCGTCGCCGGCTCGCACGCCGACGCGCGTCTGACCGGCACGGCGCAGGTTGAAAACGCTTCGGTTTCGACTTTTGTCGGCAGCGAGCGTCTGAATTTCAGCCGCATCAACGGGCGAATTATGTTCACGTCGAACCAGGCGCAGATTGAAAGCGCGGTCGGCTACCTCGGCGGCGGGCAGGTCGTCGCTTCGGGCGGCGCTTTGCTCAAAGGCTTGCAGCTTCAGGCTTTTCGGCTCGATTTACGCGGCACGAACGTGACCGCGCCTTTGCCGAAAGATTTCGTGACGACGGGCGACGCGGAAATTACGCTCAGCGGCGAGCGGCGCGGCACCGGCTACGAGTCTTTGATTGCGGGCAGAGTTCGCGCGCGCCGCGCCGTGTATAACAAAGATATCGATTTGGCGGACGTCATCGGGCAGCGCCGCGAAGGCTCGATTTCCGAAGGCACGAGCGCGCCGTTTCTCGGCATTCCGCGACTCGCCATCACGATTCAGGGCGAAAACGCGCTGGTCGTGCGCAACAATCTGGCGAATCTGACGGCTTCGGCTGATTTGGTCGTCACGGGCGACGCCGATTTTCCCGTTATTACGGGCAGAATCACGGCAAACAGCGGCACGATTTTTTTCCGCAACGACCGTTACGAAGTCCAGCGCGGAACGCTGGAATTTCCGGCGCAATCCGACAGCGCGCCGTTTATCAACCTGCAGGCGGAAACCGAGATTCAGGGTTATCAGATTTTTGTCAATCTGCTCGGCGAGCTTTCCGATTTCGAATCGCTGAACGCGACCGTGCGCTCGAATCCGGCGCTGCCGCAGGCTGATGTCGTCTCGCTGATAACTTCGGGAAATCTCGCCAACACGGGCGAAGGAATCCCGACGCTGGCGCAGACCGGAATCAACACGGCGGCGGAAATCCTGGCTGACGCGCTGATTAACAACCCGGCGCGCAAAGCGACCGACAAGCTTTTCGGCTTGAATCGTTTCGAGATTGACCCGATTCTGTCGGGCAGACGCCTTAACCCGACGGCGCGCCTGACGGTCGGCAGGCAGATTAATCGAAATTTACTGATAACGTATTCGACCAATTTATCGGAAGAACAAAATCAGGTTCTGGCGCTGGAATATCGCGTTTCCAATCGCCTCTCGTTCGTCGCGCAATATGAGCAGGGCTCGACGACCAACGTCACGCGCAGCCGCGATAATTTCAGCTTTGAGATTCGTTTGAGAAAGAGATTTTAGAAAAAGAATTTAGAAAAAGAAGTTTGAACGACAGAGACACAGAGAGAAAAATTCAAGCAGGGATGAACGGAATGAAGATAAGGCAAAAGGCAAAAGGCAAAAGGCAAAAATTTGTGCGGATTTTTCCCTTTTCCTTTTTTCCTTTTCTCTTAAAGCTCTCTGCGCCCGTGCGTCTGTGCGGTTTAATTCTGCTTTTTTCTGTTTGTCTTTTCGCGCAGAACAATTTTGAAAATCGCTCGATTTCCGACATTCAAATCTCTTTTGTCGGCACGGATACGGACGTTGCCGCCGCCGAGCAATTTAAATTAATCGCGCAAAGCATTTTGATTGGCGATTATTCGGCGGTTAAAATCCGCGAAACTCTACAGGCGCTTTACAACACCGAAAAAATCATTTCGGCGCAGGTCGAAGCGACGCCAATCGGCGCTAATCAGGTCAATCTGCGCTTTATTATCAAGCGCAAAACGCAAGCCGATAAAGTCACCATCAACATCGGCAATACCGTCGGCGATACGGAAATTACGGAAGACCAGCTTCTGCTGCGCGCCGGTATCTTAAATCAGGGCAACGTGACCGAGCAGACGCTTCGCCGCAGCGCCGACGCGATTCAAACTTACCTGCGCGACCGCGGCTTTTACAATTCCGAAGTGACTTTTGCGCAGACGCCGCTCGGCAGCGCCAACCGCATCGCCGTCGCGTTTCAGGTCAATCCGAACGCGCAGGCGAAAGTCGAAAAATTTGCGATTGATATCGAAGGCTTCGACGCGACGAAAGTCCGCGAAGATTTGCGTCTGAAAGCGGGCGAATATTTCTCGCGCCGCCGTCTGGACGAAGACGTGGCGAAAATCCGCGAGGCGATTCTCAAACAGGATTATCTCGCGCCGCGCCTGACCGAGCCGCGCGTCACGTTCGACCCCGAAAAAAATTCAATCAATATCGAGCTGACCGGCGAAATCGGTCCGAAGGTCAACGTCAAGGTCGAAGCCGGTAGCGAAAAAGTCGGCGAGGGAACGCAGACCAAGCTTTTGCCGATTCGCCGCGAAGGAACGCTGGATTATTCGGCGATTATCGAAGGCGGTCGGCGGCTGAGAAATCATTTTCAGGAAAAGGGTTATTTCTTTGTCGAGGTCAACGCGGTGTGCGCCGTCACGCCGCCGTTTCCGGCTAACCAGGCGAATCCGGCGGAAAATAATACGGAATCTTTGTGCAGCAGCCTGGCGAGCGAAGATTTGGACGCGCGCGTCGTCGACGTGACTTATCAGGTGAATCTCAATCGCCGCCTGCGGCTCGAAGATATTCGCATCGAAGGCACCGACAAAATCACGGTTGAAGAAATTGCGACCGTTCTGGACACGCAGCGCGCATCCCTGCTCGGCTTGATTCCGCGTCTCGGCTACGGGCGCGGCTATACGAGCAACGAGATTCTGGAAGATGACCGCAAGCAAATCGAAGCGATTATGCGCGAGCTCGGTTATCGCCGCTCGCGCGTCCGTGTCCGGCAGGGCGTTTCGCCGACGGGCGACGATTTGATTATCACTTTCGTCGTCGAAGAAGGTCCGGTGACGCGCATCAGCGACATCGATATTGAAAGCAACAAAGCGTTTGACGACGACCGTCTGAAACAGGAATTGCCGCCGGTCATCGGCAAAGAATTTTCTCGCGCCCGCGCTCGCAACGGCGTGCAGAAACTGACTCAATTTTACGCCAATGAAGGTTATTTCGACGCTCGCGTGACTTATTCGATTGTCGAATTGCAGCAGCTCGGACAGCTTAACGCGGCGGGCGAGGAAGAAGTCAAAATCGTCTACAACATCGAAAACGAAGGCAAAAAAGTTTTCATCAACCAAATTCTGATAAACGGCAACGACCTGACCAAACGCGAGGCGATTTTAAGAGCGATTACGCTTCGTGAAGGCGAGGTTTTAAAAGCCGTCGATATTGCGCAGAGCGAGCAGTATCTTTACGCGACCGACGCTTTCGTGCGCGTGGAAATCAAGGCGGAAGAAGCGGGCGAAACACGCGCGGGCGACAGGCAGCGCAACATAATCATCAACGTCGAGGAACAAAAACCGCGAATTTTAAATTACGGCGGCGGCTTTTCGACCGACGGCGGACCGTTCGGCTCGTTTGATATTCGCCACGTCAATATTTTCGGAAAACTCCAGCAAGCCAGCGCGCTGGCGCGGATGAGCCGCCTGCGCCAACTGGTGCAGTTAAATTATCTCGACCCGCGTTTTTACGGCGACGGCAGAAATCGCTGGGCGCCTTTGAATGTGACGGCGCAGTATCAGCGCGATTCGACCGTGACGCGCTTTTTCCGCTCGGCTTTCGACCAGGGCACGATGGGCATCGTCCAGCGCGTCGACGAAGACGGCAATCCGATTGATATTTTCGGCAACGAGACGGGCGAGCCGACCATTAATCGTCTGAACGTGACGGTCGAAACGCAGCGCACGCTGAATCTGAAATCACGCAGCATTTTGTTTGTGCGCTACCGGTTTGAAGACGTGCGTTTGTTTAATATCCAAAGTCTTTTGATTGCGGAACTTCTCGCGCCCGACGCGCGGATTCGCACGTCGGGTTTCGGCGCGACTTTTGTGCGCGACACGCGGCAGAACTGCAATCGCCGCAATTCGCTTCTGGAATTGATTTCGAAAGGCGACCTCGGCGACCCGTGCCGCTACAGCCCGACCGACCCGACCAAAGGCAGTTATCTGACGGCGGAATACAACGTTTCCGTTCCGTTTTTGGGCGCGAATATCGGTTTTCACAAGTTTCAGGCGAGCTATCAGACTTATTACACGTTTCCGAAACTAAAAAACGCGACCATTGCCGGACGCGCGATTATCGGTCTGGCGAGCGTTTTTGCCGACGAGCCGCGATTTCCCGCCGGATTCGAAGCTTTAAACGGCAGCCTCCCGATTAGCGAAAGATTTTTCGCGGGCGGCTCGACCAGCATTCGCGGCTTCGATTTTGAATCGGCGGGACCGCGCATCGTTATCGTTCCGCAGGGCACGTTTCGCAACAATCAGGGCGAACAAGTTGTTCTGCGCCCGTTTACCGTTCCTTTCGGCGGAAACGCCTTGGCAATCGTCAATCTCGAAGCGCGCCTGCCCGTGACCGAAGGCGTGCAGGTCGTGCCGTTTTACGACGGCGGCAACGTCTTCCGGCGCGTCGGCGATATTTTTAATCCGCCGGACGTCGACCCGAATGACGTTCTGCGCAGCAATCTGCGCGCCGTCTGGACGCATACGGCTGGACTCGGTTTGCGAATCAAAACGCCGATTGGCGGCGCGGTCGCCATTGATTTCGCTTATCTGACGAACCCGCCGCGATTTTTGATTCCGCAGATAAACGGCACCAACGCGATTTATCAATTACGGCAAACGCAGCTTCACTTCCGCTTTACACAGGCGTTTTAATCGTTCATATAAGCCGCGCGCCGAGCCTTGAAAAACATCAGCAAAAGGTGGACAATGCCGATACAAAACCGTAGGCGGACGCGCGGGCGTCGATTTGTCATACTTCCCGAAACAGCCCGTCAACACGGATTTTCCAAAGCCGTCGGCAATTTTCAAGAACTCAAACGTCAAAGTAATAAATACTGCGGCGAAAGCGCCTTAATCAGGATTGAAAAAGGCTTGCGAGATTTCGAGTCAGACAAAATTTCACACAACCGGCTTTTATAAAGCTAATTTCACGGAACTTTAAAAAAGGAGATTTGTTTATGTCTAATGAAGAATCAAAAGATGTCAAAGGAACATGCTTTGTGGTGATGGTGTTTGGCAAAAAGTCGGATTTCGAGACCGGTCGCACCCTGGATTTGGATAAATCTTACCGGAGCATGATTAAACCGGCGGTCGAAGCGGCTGGCTTGAAATGCATCCGCGCGGACGAGATAGTGCATTCCGGTCTTATCGACGTGCCGATGTATGAGCAGCTCTTAAATGCGGACGTCGTTATCGCCGACCTTTCAACCTCCAATAAAAACGCCTTCTACGAGCTCGGCATCCGCCACGCGCTGCGACCGTTTACGACGGTCGTGATTTCGGAAGACGGAGTGAAAACTTTTCCCTTTGACATAAATCACGTTGTCGTCCGGCAGTATCATCATCTGGGCGATGCGATTGATTACGATGAAGCGATGAGATTTCAGCGCCAGCTGACCGAAGCCGTCACCGAAGTGTTTAATAAAGAGCCGCGGCAAAAAGATAGTCCGGTTTATACGTTTCTGAATAATCTTAATCCTCCGGCAATCGCCGCCGCCGTGCAGGAAGCCATCCAAAATGCCGTCGGCGCAGGAGGTCATAGTTCCGAGGCAGACAATAAAATAAGCGATGAGCAAAACAAGGCGTCCGGGCAGGAAGACGAAGGCATTACTCAAAATCACAGTCTCCTGATGCAGCAGGTCGAAGACGCGCAGCTGGACGGCAATTTCCTGAAGGCTAAAAGCCTGCTCGAAGTAATTCGCCAGATGATGAAAATGCAGTGCCCGATGAAACCTGAAGACCCTTATATAATTCAGCGTTTGGCTTTGGCGACTTACAAAAGCGAATTTCCGACCGAAAAAGACGCTTTGCTGGAAGCGCGCGATTTGCTCGCCGCCCTGAAGCCGCAAACATCGAACGACACCGAAACGCTCGGACTCTGGGGCGCCGTCCATAAGCGGCTCTGGAATGCGGCTCACGACCCGGCGCATCTGGATGAAGCCGTGCGGGCTTACGCCAGAGGCTTTTATCTGCGAAACGATTATTATAACGGAATCAATTTCGCCTATCTGCTCAATGAGCGAGCCGTCAGCGCGCAGGACGCTGCCGAATCCATCGCCGATTTTATACAAGCGCGGAGAGTTCGCAAAGAAGTGATTTCAATCTGCGAGGATTGGCTGAAAAATAATCCCGCTCCCGATGCTGAAAAGGCGGACGCCCGCGCCGTCAGGCATTATCAGGAAAACAGATACTGGGTTTTAGCGACGATGGCTGAAGCCTGGCTCGGTCTCGGCGACGAGGCGAAATCGAACCAGATAACCGAGGACGCGAATAAACAGGTGCCCGCCAAATGGATGGCAGATACGGCGCGCGAGCAAATCGAAAGGCTGAAACCGCTGCTGCGGAATTCTCCGCTGGCGAATATTAAAACTGATAAGTAGTGCTTTGCACAAAAACTACGAAAATTGCGCCGGGCGACGCAGCGCCGGCATCTTGCCGGCAATGAACGCGGCAGCATTCAATTTATCAGAGCCATATATTTGACGGATTTTACGTCGCGCGGCGACCTGTGCCGGCAAGCTGCGGGCGCTGCGTCCGACCGTCAAAAAATTGATTTAACCACCAGTAAAACGGAATGCTGAATCCAAGCCCGCCGATGAGCGAAAGAACAATAAACCAATACCATCTGATTTTTCCGACGGGCTTTGCCGCAAACCAATAGGCGAGCAGAAACATCGCCAGAAACGCGTCGATAATAAACGCCACGGCGAGCTTGTTGCCGATAACTTCATTAAAGTCTTTAAATTCAGCAAACAGCCAGTAAATAAAAATTCCGTTCGGCACGATTAAGCGGAACAAAGCAATAATCAGCAGAAACATCCGCAACTACCTCCGATTTTTAACGGGAGAATCTTCGACGCGGAAATGTTACTTTATTTTTTGTGAATCTTCATCTTCATTCCGTATTTCGAGCGCAGCGTCATCAGCGGCTGGAGAACGATTTTTTGTTCCGGCTCCAGGCGCAGTTTCCATTTTCTGCCTAAGCTCGCCAGCAGCAGAACGCCTTCCATCCACGCAAACTGCTCGCCGATGCAGCGCCGGACGCCGCCGCCGAAAGGAAAATAAACGAATTTTTGCGCGGCTTCCTTGACGGCGTTTTCTTTCAGCCAGCGCTCGGGTTTGAATTCTTCGGCGTCTTCCCAGAATCTTTCGTCGCGCTGCATGACGAACATACTCGACAAAACGAGCGCGCCTTTCGGAATCTTAAACCCGCTGATTTCGTGTTCTTCAATCGCGAGTCGCCCGACCACCCACGCGGGCGGAAAAAGCCGCATCGCTTCGGCTAAAACGGCTTCCGTGTATTTCAGGCGCGTGTAATCTTCCGGTCGCGGCGTCTCGCCGTTTGGAAAAATCGCGTCGACCTCGGCGTGCAATTTCGCTTCCGCCGCCGGATTCTGCGAGAGCAGATACCACGTGAAGGTCAACGCGTTGGCGGTCGTTTCGTGTCCGGCGAGAAAAAGCGTTAAGGCTTCGTCGCGGATTTGCTCGTCCGTCATTCCCGTGCCGTCGCCTTCTTCGTCGCGCGCGGCGAGCATCATCGAAAGCAAATCGCCTTTATCTTCACCCGATTTTCGCCGTTTCTCGATAATTCCGTAGATGATTTTATCGAGCGTTTGCTTGGCTTTATCAAAGCGGCGCGCGTGCGGAATCGGGAGCTTTTCCAGAATTTCCGAAAACGGCAGAAGCAGATAATCGAAAAGCTCGATGAGCGTCGTCATCGCCGCGCCGACTTCGTCCGCTTCGTCTTCGACATTGGCATTGAAAAGCGTTTTGCCGACGATTTGCAAAGTCAGGCGCATCATCTCTTTCGAGAGGTCGCGCGTTTCGCCTTCGCGCCACTCGCCCGCCATTTTTTCCGCAAATTCAATCATCGTTTCGGCATAGGCGTTGATGCGCTGGCGATGAAACGCGGGCTGAATCATCCGCCGCTGGCGCAGATGCGCTTCGCCTTCGCTGGTTAATAAACCTTCGCCGAGCAGTCTTTTCGCGCGTTTTAAGGCACGACCTTTGTGAAATTTGGAATGATTCGTGACCAGCACATCGCGGACAAAATCGGGATGATTGATGAAAAACGCCTGCTGGCTTCCCATCCGAAAACACGTAATGTCGCCGAGCGCGGCGAGCCTTCGCAGAAACTCGGTCGGCTGGCGGCGAAACTGCATAAAATGCCCGCCGAAAAGCGAAGGCTTGACCGAAGGCGGCAGATTGTCTTGCGGAACGGCTTTCATTGACTCGATTTTAACAGATAAATTTACGGCGATGACAGGATTGATAAAGATAAGAATAATATTTTTGTATTTATCTCTCTTAACCCGACACATTTCGCGCTTATTTGCTGCAAAAAACCGGCAGCGCTTCGTCCTGTCAAAAACAAATAAGGAGAAATCAAACTCATGCATGAAATTCCGCACCCTTCAATGGCGCTTAATGCACCCGGTCTCTATCCGATGAGAATGTGGAATACGAGAGAGGTAGCCGATAACGTGACACCTATCTGGTTAGTGCGTAATATTGTTTCGGTAGCGCTTTCTGCCCCCGAAACCGGGAAATTGGCTGCATTAGTTATTAATTGTCACAGTTATGTAACTGAAGATATGGAGATTTTGGGTCTCAAGTTGGGAACGGGGATTTATTATAAAGACATTTCAAAATTTAATAAGCTGAAAAACCGGGTCGATGCCATTTATGTTCAATCCTGCGCTCTGGCGCGCGGAGAAAAGGGCAAAGCTTTCTGTAAAAAATTAGCTCGCGAGACGATGGCAAACGTTTACGCCGCCGAAAACGACCAACTAGTACCAAATACTTATGAACTCGGACATCTCAAACCCGGATTAATTGATGATTATGAAGGTCCGATATATAAATTCGGTCCCGGCGGAGAAATGACGCCGCAGACCTTTAAATCCGTACTTGCAGGCTCAGACCAGTCTTACTAAGCCGAAATCAGATTGCTCTTTCATCCGGTTATGCCCGGAAATTCTTCTCCGGCATTTAGAATTTTCCGCGCGAAACTGATATTTTTATAACTTATGACAGAAGCAAAAGTGAAAAAAGTAAAACCCGATATACGCGCGATTACGCGCCTTGTGCCGCCGGGCGGAAACCTCGTGCAGGGGCAGTCGGAGCTGCCGATTGACCCGCAGCTTGCCAGGGAAGCAGCCGAAATCATCGCCGCCAGCCGGAATCATTACGGCGGAAGCGAAGGCGACGCGGAATTGCGCCGCGCCGTCGCCGAAAAGATTAAAAAATATAACGGCATCGAGCTGGACGTTGACGCCCGCCCGTTCCAGTTGATGATAACCAACGGTGGAACCGGCGCGCTCATCGGCATCGCGCAAGGCTTTTTGCGGAATAAATCCGCGCTGGTTTTCGAGCCGTATTACCCGTATCACCGGCGCATCCTGGAAGAATTCGGCGGCAAAACCGAGACTTTCAATCTCGACGCGCAATTAGGTTTTGAAAAAGACGCGCTGCTCGCCCGCTGTCTGGAATTGAAAAATCAGACGGAGTTTCCGCTGAAGGCAATCATCGTCTGCTCGCCCGCCAATCCGAGCGGCAAGGTGATGACGCAAACCGAGCTGGAAGCCGTCGCGGAAGTCGCGCAGGAACTGGATTTGCTCGTCATCTCCGACGAAGTTTACGAGCACTACGTGACGGGCGAAACGCCGCACATTCCCATCGCGACTTTGCCCGGAATGTGGGAGCGCACGATAACGGTCAATTCCTTTTCGAAATCGTGGAACATTTCCGGCTGGCGTCTCGGCTACGCCTACGGCAAAGGCGAGCTTATCGCGCCGATAAACAATGCGGCAAACGTCGTCTACGTCTGCCCGGCGACGCCTTTGCAGACGGCTCTGGCAAAAGTTCTGATGGCGGACGCCGAATACTACGACAAGCTGCGCCGGAAATTCGACGAAAAACGGCTGTTCGTTTCCGACAATCTGCGCTCGCTCGGCTTCGACATCTACAATTCCGGCTCGGCTTTCTACCTCTGGGCGCGGATTCCCGAACAGTTCGACGACGCTCTAAGCTTTAACGAAATGCTGATGGAAAAAGCCGGCGTCGCCGGCACGCCCGGCAGCGCCTTCGCCGACTCCGACGATTGGGACGCCTATATGCGCATCTGCATCGCCCGCGAAGACTCGATTCTCGAAGGCGCGCTGGAAAAACTCAGAACGGCTTTGAAATAAGCGCGAGGTCGGAAAATTTTAAATATGAAAAAATTCAATTCGTTTGTCTTTCTGCCGGTATTTTTTATTTTCCAATCTTTATTCGTTTTTGCTCAGACCGACAAAAAAGCGGAAATCAAACGAGTTGACGCTTATTGCAAAACGGTTGACGCTTTTGTCAAAAAATACAACGGTCCGCATCTTGTTTTCGCCGGTATTTCCGACGAAAACGAAAATAAACCGAAATGGAAAAAGTACAATTCGGAAAAAGAATTTAAAAAGGCGCAGGAAACTGTCGGATTTTATGATATTGCCTACGTCTGGCAAAAAAACGGCAAAATCGTGATGACGAATTTCACGTTTTCGAGTGCTTCGGGCGACTGGGTGCATTACGTTTATCAATATTTCCGCGAAGACGGAACGCTGGCTAAAGTCGAGGCGCAGCTCAATACGTTTTACGGCAATTTGACTGTCTTGCGCGATTTTTATTTTAACCGGAATGGAAAACTATTGCGGAAAACCGCCAAATATCTCGACCTTAAAACGAAGAAGCCGAAAAAGCCGGACAAACAGAATTTCTACGACAAAGAGGTAAATATTTTCAAAAAAACAAATAGCCTTCCCTTTAACTCTTTGCTAATAAAAAAAAGAAAATAATCATTTATGCACTATCACTTAATCGGAATCTGCGGCACGGCGATGGCTTCGCTTGCCGGAATGCTGCAAGCGCGCGGGCATAAAGTTACCGGCTCTGACCAGAATGTTTACCCGCCGATGTCCACGCAATTGCAGGAGCTTGGAATCGAAATTATTAACGGCTATAAGGCGGAAAACGCCGGTGTCGGCGCGGATTGCACGATTGTCGGCAACACGATTTCGCGCGGGAACGCGGAGCTGGAAGAGGTTTTGAATCGAAAGCTTTTGTATCGCTCGCAGGCGGAAATCGTCAAGGAAGAATTTATTCGCGGGCGGCGCAGTCTGGTCGTCGCGGGAACGCACGGGAAGACGACGACGACGAGTATTGCGACGTGGGTGGCGGAAGTCGGCGGTTTGAATCCGTCTTTTCTGGTCGGCGGAATCGTGCAGAATTTCGGCGCGAGCTTTCGCGTCGCCGACAGCGATTTTTTTGTCATCGAAGGCGACGAATACGACACGGCTTATTTTGATAAAAAGCCGAAATTTATGCATTATCTGCCGGAAATCGCTATCGTCAACAACATCGAATTCGACCACGCCGATATTTATCGAGACATTACGGAAATCAAGTTTGCGTTTTCGCGCTTGATGAATCTCGTGCCGGGCAACGGGCGTTTGATTGTCGGCGTCGATTCGCCGATTGTGCGCGAAGTTTTGGACGAAATGCGCGGCAAGCTTTTTACGCAAATCGAGACTTTCGGAACGTCTGACGACGCGAAATGGCAGGCGCGCGGGCTTGATTTTTCGGGCGAAGTAACGCGCTTTACGGTTTTCAGAGAAGGACAAATCTGGGGCGAATTTGAGACGCATCTCATCGGCGAATTCAACGTGCGAAACTGTCTGGCGGTTATCATCGCGGCGGACGCGTGGGGAATTTCCAGAGAAAAAATCAACGAAGCTTTCCGCACTTTTAAATCGGTCAAGCGGCGCGTCGAAGTGCGCGGCGTCGAGCGCGGCGTGACCGTGATTGACGATTTCGCGCATCACCCGACCGCCGTCGAAGAAACTTTGAAAGCCTTGCGGATGAAATACGCGGATAAGCGTTTGATTGCCGTTTTCGAGCCGCGCTCGTGGTCTTCGCGGCTGGCGGTTTTTCAGGAGCCTTACACGAAAGCCTTTAAATACGCGGATTACGTGATAATCGCGGGCGTTTACAATACGTCGAAAGCAAGCGAATTGGGCGAAGTTTTAAATGTCGAAGAGCTGGTCAAAGACATCGAGCTACAAAACAAACCGGCGATGAGTTTTCCCGATGCGGATGCGATTGTCGCGCATCTCGCGCCCGAATTGAAAGCGGGCGACGTCGTGGCGATTATGTCAAACGGCGGCTTCGGCGGCATTCACGACAAGATTTTGAACATCCTGAAAAGCGCGTGAAATTGGAAAAGTGAAAAAGTGAAAAAGTGAAAGAGTGAAAAAGTAATTTGAATTGGCTTTGCACAAAAATAAAGAAAGGAAAAATTGTAAATTGTAAATTGTAAATTAGAAATTGATTGGCAGAATATTTTGTCAAATAATTTATAATTACTAATTTACAATTAACAATTACGGAGCGAAATTTTCTCGCTTTTCTTAATTCCTGTGCAAAGTAATTTGAGTTTATTCTGCAAACATTTTCACCTTTTCACTTTTTCACTTTTTCACCTTTTCACTTTCAAACTTTTCTCTTGCCTAAATTTTGAAAAAAAGGCATACTTACTGAGGTTTTTGCTCTCAGGTATCTGCGTAGATAGCGTCCGTATACGATAAGATTAGCGACGATTCGGGACGGTTGGAGAGTTAGATGATTGGTTTTGAAGCAGTCTGAGTTTTATCGTGACAAGGCGGGCGCGTCGCCCTTTTGGAAAGAAAATATTTTGAGAATTTTCGTGCCATACGCCCTTCCGTTTGCTTCCCTGGATAAATAAATAATAGAGAGAAAAAATGAGTACAAAACTATACGTTGGAAACTTGTCGTTTCGCGTGACGAGCGATGATTTACATGAACACTTTTCACAAGCCGGTTCGGTTGAATCGGCAAACATCGTGCAGGACCGCGAAACCGGACGTTCACGCGGTTTCGGCTTTGTCGAAATGAGCACGGAAGAAGACGCCAATAACGCTATTGCCCAATTCAACGGGCAGGAATACGACGGTCGTAATATGGTCGTCAATGAAGCCCGCCCGCGTGAAGAAGGCGGCGGCGGCGGTCGCGGCGGAAATCGCGGCGGCGGCGGTGGCGGACGCGGCGGCTACGGCGGCGGCGGTCGTGGCGGAAGCCGCGGCGGTGGCGGCGGTTACGGCGGCGGTGACCGCTGGTAAGCGAAACCTGAAAAATAAAAGAAAGACCGGAGCTTTTATGGCTCCGGTCTTTTTCTTTAGGCAGAAACGCGACAGTTATGGAGCGTGTCTTCGGAACGCAGAATGCGGAACGCGGAACGATGAATTGCAATTTCTGCGTCTCGAATTCATCGTTCCGCGTTCATCGTTCATCGTTCAAGACACGCTCCATAACT
>DASVWG010000187.1:0-27163 GCA_036389695.1 Pyrinomonadaceae bacterium | reverse complement strand
TTTTCAAAGCGCGGCAAAGCTTGATTTGTTTGGGCTTGCAGATTGAAAGATAAAAATAAAACGAAAATAAAGACACTTATAGACAGGAAGAACAAAGCTTTGAAAAATTTCATAAAATTCTCCGGCGGAAAACGCGTGTTTCAAATTATAAACACCGCTCGCGCCCGTATGTATGACATTTATTTTATAAAAAGAAGCGGAAGCCCGCGCGTCAGCAAGGGCGGAAATTAATTTGCGATTTGAGATTTGAGATTTGCGGTTGGTCTTTTGCTAACGACAAATCTAAAATCTTTCAATCGACAATCTAAAATTATTCCGCCCTTGCTGACGCGCGGGCTTCTGCCTCGTTTAAAATCCGCGTCCATTCTTCCAGCGTTAAAGTTTCGGCGCGACGGTTTGTATCAATTCCGGCGTTGTTTAAAAGCTTTTCCGCATCGTCGATTTTTTCTTTTAGACTTGCGGGAGCGTTTTTCAGATTATTTAAAATCGTCTTGCGGCGCTGAATAAATCCGGCGCTGATGATTTCGCGAAACAGTTTTTCGTTTTCGATTTTGACGGATTCTTTCGGCGTCAGGCGCGCGACGGCGCTCCAGATTTTCGGCGCGGGGCGAAAAGCGCTCGGCGGCACGTCGAAAAGCTTTTCGGTTTCGAGATAAGCTTCGACCAGAACGGTTAAAAAACCGCGCTCTTTATTGCCTGTTTCCGCCGTGATGCGCTCGACGACTTCGCGCTGAAACATCAGAATCATCTCCGCAAAACAATCTCTCTCGCCGATTAATTTTTGCAGAATGGCGGTCGAAATGTAATACGGCAGATTAGCGACAAGCTTGGTCTTTTGTCCTTCGGTCTTTGTCCTTTGTTTTTCGATTATTTCTTTGAAATCGAGTTTTAAAGCGTCCTGCTCAATCAGCGAGAAATTTTCGTTTGCGGCGAATTTTTCCTTTAAAAGCGGAATCAAATCGCGGTCGAGTTCGATGGCGATGACGCGCGCGCCGCTTTCGACCAGTCTTTCGGTCAGAGCGCCGCGTCCCGCGCCGATTTCGATGACCGTGTCGCCGGCTTGCGCATTGAGCGCGGCGATGATTTTGTCGATGTAGTTTTTATCGACGAGAAAATTCTGCCCGAAGGATTTTTTGGCGAAAGGCTTTGACGAATGTTTTTGACGCGGCATTTTTAGAATTGTGAATCGTAAATCATAAATTGTAAATAGAAACAATCCGCCATCGTGCGCTCGATATTTTTACTCTCTATGCGCCGTTCCCGACGCGCGACGCCTGACTGGCGACTGGCGACTTCTGATTTGCTTTCCACTTTCCAAACGTTGCCTTTTTCGCCATTTTGTTTTATAAATCAATACGTTAGAACAATTCCAAAACGTTTTATCACAATCCCTTTTTTTGACGGTATTGCCCCATAATTCCATTGGAGAAATTTCGCCGATGAACCGAAAATACAGCTTTTTTCCGAAATCCGGCAGCGCGATTTTTGTTTTATTTTTATTTTGTCTGACCGCTTTCGGCGCTGACGACCCGAATCCCGATTCGCCCGTGCCGGTTTTGCTCGGCAGCGAATCCGACGCGACGCGCGTGCTGGCGGTCGAATACGGAAAATGGAACGGAAATTTGCCGAAAGCTTCGAAGCAGCAGGCGTTTGCCGTCAATCAAAAAAGCTTTATCACGCTTTTTGTGACGAATCTCGATTTGCTGGACGGCGAAGGCGCAAACGCTTTTCGCGTTTATCTGAATCATCGCAACGGCAGAATTTACCAGTTTCCGGTTGAAGAATTAACGGCAGTCACCCGCGAAGTCTACGCGCTGAAAGTTCGCCTTTTCGGCACGGGCTTGCGCGGACAACAGCCGCCCGCCGACGGCGACGGCTTGATTTATCTGACCTGGCGCGGATTGGCAAGCAATCAGCTGAAAATCGGTCTCGGCAAAACCGGAGGCGACCTGAAAATTCCCGCCGCCGTAAAATTTGCCGCGCGCGCCGACGATTCGCCGGTTTCGGAATTTGTCGGTTATCGATGGTCTGCCGACCGCAAGCGGTTTCTGGAACAGGCGACCTTCGGAGCGGCGCCGGAAACGGACGCGAGAGTGCGCCGGTTAGGTTTGCGGGCGTGGCTCGGCGAGCAGTTCGAGGAACCATACGAGAGCATTTATTATCTGGACATTCCGCTGATGCCGACCGTTCCGCCGACGAATTGCGCGCCGAATACTTTTCCGCATTGTTATCGCGAAAGGTATACGATGCAGCCGGTTCAGCAGTGGTTTTTCAAGGAAGCGTTTTACGGCAGAGCGCAATTGCGTCACCGTATGGTTTGGACTCTGAGCCAGATTTGGGTGACTTCGGGCGAGACGATTCGGCAGTCGAGCCATATGGTGACATTTCAGCGAGTATTGGCAAAAAACGCTTTCGGCAATTACCGGCAATTGATGTATGACGTGACGCTGAATCCGGCGATGGGCGATTATCTGGATATGATTCGCAGCACGAAAAACAGCCCGAACGAAAACTACGCGCGCGAGATTTTGCAGTTGTTTTCCATCGGCTTGTATATGCTCAATCAGGACGGCACGCTCAAATTGGACAATCAGGGCAACCCGATTCCGACTTATAATCAGGAAACGATAAATAATTTCTCGAAACTGTTTACCGGCTGGACTTATTGTCACGAGCCCGGGGTTTGCCCGCAGATGACGCTCGGAACTTTGAATTTCAAAGACCCGATGATTTTGATTCCGGACAATCACGACACGAGCGCGAAAACTCTTCTGAGTTATCCGAACGCCATCAATCAAAACATTCCGGCTTGCGGCAATTGCAGTGACCCGACGAACACCTGGATTTACGCCAACGACACCTTGCAGCAGGCGATGAACAATATTTTTTATCATCCGAACGTCGCGCCGTTTGTCAGTAAATTGCTGATTCAGCATTTGGTGACAAGCGACCCGACGCCCGCCTATGTCGGACGCGTCGCGGCGGTTTTTAACAACAACGGTCAAAACGTGCGCGGCGATTTGCGGTCGGTCATCTCGGCGGTTCTGCTCGACCCGGAAGCGCGCGGCAACGTCAAAACCGACCCGCGTTACGGCAAACTGCGCGAGCCGGTACAATTGATGACCAACATCGCGCGGCTTTACAACCCGAAATCCCACAACGGCGAAGAGCTGAGCGACGGCGGGCTGAGCGAAACGATGCGCGGAATGGGACAGACGCCTTTTAACGCGCCGTCCGTTTTCAATTATTACCCGCCGGATTATATCGTGCCGGGCACGACTCTGCTCGCGCCGGAATTCAATCTGTTGAATACGGGAACGGGCATTAAACGCATTAACACGCTTTACACTCTTATATTCGAAGGCATTGCGCCGAACGCGACCGATGCGCCGAAAGGCACTTCGATTGACGTCAGCGAAATGGTTCCTTTTTCCACCAGCGACGCGACGGGCAATCAGCTTGTCGACGCGCTCAATACAAAGATGCTGCACGGCACAATGCCGCCCGAGCTCCGGACTCTGATTTTAAACGCGGTCACGACCGTTCCGGCTTCTGACCCGGTTTTAAGAGTCAAAACGGCTATTTATCTCATCGCGGCTTCGTCGCAGTATCAGGTGCAAAGGTAGGAATTAGTCCTTAGTCCTTCGTCCGTTGAAAGAAATTCTAAAATGCAATTTCTATTTAACGGCGAAGGACAAAGGACGAAGGACTAAGGACTAATTATTTATGAAGAGAAGAGAATTTTTAAAGACATCGTGCGGCGCTTTGAGTATGACGGCGCTGGCGGCGCAGCTCGGGCATTTCGGAGCGTTGAGCGCCTTGGCGCAGAAATCGCGAAGCAGCCGCAGCGAAGTCGCGCTCGCTCCGCCGGACGATTACAAGGCGCTGGTCTGCATTCTGCTGTTCGGCGGAAACGACGGAAACAATACGATTATTCCGAATCACAATGACGCCGGCATCAGCAATTACGCGGCATATAACGCGGCTCGCGCGGCGCAAGGGCTGGCGCTGCCGCAAAGCTCGCTTTTACCGATTGCCGTGCCGCGCGTCGGCAGTTTGAGTTACGGCTTGCATCCGGCTTTCGGCACGGTCGCGGGCGGCATCAACGGCGGTCTGCATCCGCTCTGGGCGCTCGGAAAAATGGCGGTTGTGACCAACGTCGGAACATTGGTGCAGCCTCTGACGCGCCAGCAATATCAGAGCGGCAGCGCGGCGCGCCCGCTGCAATTATTTTCGCACACAGACCAGATGGCGCAGCAGCAGAGCGCGCGCGCCGACGTCACTTCTCTGTCCGGTTGGGGCGGACGAATCTCCGATAAAATGACTGTATCCGCCAATCCGAACCGCCTCGTTCCGACGATTACGGGAACGGGCGGCGCGCTTTTCGCGAACGGCGATGTGATGCAGCCTTTATCAATCGGACCCGCGCCGACGCCGCTGAGCAACATTCTCGCCATCGCGGGCGATACGAATACGCCCGTCGCCAACGCGCGCCTGAACTCGCTGCTTCAGTCGATGAATTTAAGCTCGACCAACGAATTAATCGTCGCTTCCAGCCAAATCAACCGGACGGCGATGCAAATCAGAAATTCGCTGGGCAATATTCCCGAAGTGACCGTCAATTTTCCAAACACCGAGCTCGGCAACCAGCTCAAACAAATCGCCCGCATGATTCGCGGTCGCAGCGTTCTGGGCGTCAACCGGCAGATTTTCTTCTGTCTCATCGACGGCTTCGACACGCACACGACGCAGATTGCCGAACAGGACAGGCTTTTGTCTCAATTCAGCCAGGCATCGCGCGCGTTTTATGATGAAATGGCGGCGCAAGGGTTGCAGAATCAGGTGACGCAGTTTACTTTGTCGGATTTCAGCCGCACGTTTAATCCGGGCGGCGCGGGCGCTCTCGCCGGCAGCGACCACGCGTGGGCGAATCATATGTTCGTCATCGGCGGCGGCGTCATCGGCGGCGATTTCTACGGCGTCAACACCACCAACGGAACGCCGTACCCGACGCTCGTCCAAAACGGTCCCGACGACGCCGACGGAGGCGGCAACGCGCGCGGACGCTGGATTCCGACCACTTCAATCGAGCAATACGCCGCGACCTTAGCCAAATGGTTCGGCTTGCCGGACGAAGACCGAAGCTACGTTTTCCCGAATCTGTCGAATTTCCCGATAACCAATCTGGGCTTTATGACGCCTTAAAGGAAAGAAATTTACAGGGATAACAGGATAGGCAGGGATTAGAAAGATTTTCTATTTGATTATCCCTGTTTATCCTGTTATCCCTGTAAATTCCTTTTCGGTTAATCTTTGTAAACCGGATAACCCGTTACTTCCAAATCTTCGCCGTGTTTTATCGTTTCGACCTTTTCCAGCCGCATCGCGCCGGACAGACGCGACGCGCCCTGACCGCCGATTGCCGTCGGCGCGTCTTCGCCGCCGATAACTATCGGCGCGATAAAAAACGAAATTTTATCAATCAATTTCGCGTCGTAAAACGCTCCGGCAACGCGCGCTCCGCCTTCAATCAAAACGCTCTGCAAATCGCGCTTGCCCAATTCATACAAAACGCCCTGCAAATTCCGTCCGCCTTCCGCAATCTGCAAAACCTCGACGCCTTCATTCCGCAAATCCGCGATTTTTTCCGCGTCCTGATTATCCGTAAAAACCAGAGTCGGAACTTCGGCGGCGGTCAAAACCAGATTCGACGCCAGCGAGATTTTCAAAGAATTATCGACCACCACGCGTACCAACGGACGACGACGCTTTTTGCCGCTTCTATCGGTCAAGCTCGGATTATCGACCGTCACGGTATTTGCGCCGACCAGAATCGCGTCGTATTCGTGACGCAGTTCGTGAGCTTTCGCCAGCGACTGCTCGCCCGTAATCCAGCGCGAATCGCCCGTCCGCGTCGCAATCCTGCCGTCCAGCGAAATCGCCATTTTCAAATGCACAAAAGGTCTTTTCGCCCGGTGCCAATGATAAAATTTCTCGTTCAGCCGCAACGCTTCTTCCGCCAGAATTCCCGTCACAACCTCAATCCCGTTCGCCCGCAACTGCTCAAAACCTTTCCCCGAAACAAGCGGATTCGGGTCTTCAATCGGCGCGACAACCCTTTTTATTCCCGCATTTATCAAAGCCTCAGTGCAAGGCGCAGTCCTTCCTTGATGCGCGTGTGGCTCAAGCGAAACATAAGCCGTCCCGCCGCGCCCGCGCCCGTTCGCCTGCCCGAGCGCCAACACTTCCGCGTGCGTCAAATTCTCATAAATATACGCGCCCTCGCCGACGACTTCCCCACTCTCCGAAACAATCACGCACCCGACCAGCGGACTCGGCGAAACCTGCCCGATACCTTCCGCCGCCAGTTCCAAAGCGCGGCGCGTCATTTTTAAATCAAATTCTGAAAAATTATTGCTCAATTATTTTTTATCTATTTCTTCATCCGAATCTAAAATAGAAATCTTTTCTTGTTTTCCAAGAATCTTTTTACCTACGTTTTTCAAAACCGTTGCCGGATTTAGATGTAATCCAAAATGTTTTATCAAAAATTCACTCTTTCCAACCTCAAAACCTTCACAAAATTTTTCAAGTTCTTCTTTATTTTCAAGCGAATCAATCATGATTGATTTGCTTGTGATTTTCTCGATAATTTTATTTTGATTATCAATAAATGAATTTTGCTGAGTAATCATTTTGTCCTGATTTTCAATATTTTGTTGAGCCAAACGAAGCGCGTATTGAGCCGAGCGCATTTCCATTTCCTTCATCCTTTGCGAATGTTGCAGATTTTCGACCTGTTGCTTCAATTGCATTGATTGAAAACTGTCATTATACAGAACAGGACTGGAAGGCAAATTTAAATAAACGGCAAGCGCTTCACGAATTTTGTCTAATGCTTCGATGTCACCGGTTGGCGTAACCGAAAAAAGAACTTTTCCAGCCTTTTCTTTCAAATTCGAAGTTGCATTGATTCCTAAATCTTGCAGAAATTGAGCAAAATATAAAAGATATTGTTTGCATGGAATTTTTAGTTCTTCTGGAAAACTGAATGAAGCAAGTAACGCATTTTCAAATTGTTCATCTTTTAATTGTGATAGTGTTTTTTCGTGTATTCCAAGAAACCGTCCTAAATTCTTCTCAATTTCCTCTGCGATTGACAAATCATTTAACAAAGGCGTAACTACTACACTAAATTTTGTTGTTATTCCGCCAACGCCAAATATAACGTCATCATCAAATTCGGTTTCACAGATTTGGTGAAAGCGTGTGTAGTAATCATTGTAACTATAAGGATATTTCCAGTTTGCCGCATCAGGCACAAATTCAACTTCAAAAGTTATTTTTTTTCGCGTTTTATGGTCTCGTCCAAAGGTAACTGAAATATTAAAGCCTTCCCACTTCGTCCAATTTATGAGAAGCACATTTTCAACTCTAGCTAGACTAAACTCGTTTAATGTTAATGCCGTAATTTCTTGTAAAGAATCTATTTGCTCTGAAATAACATAATAATTAGGCAAACCTAACGCGTCTTTATAATTTTCTCCAACAGTTACTCCGTCGACAATATAACCATCAATCAGAAGTTCATAAATAGTTTTGTTAAATCCAGTAAATCCGGACAACTGGCGAATTTGGACTTTATTTTGATTTATCATCTTTAATTAAACAAAACATTCAAATATTGCTCGGCGTTGAAAACCATCAAATCATTGACCTGTTTACCGGCTTAGCACATCGAGATAATCGGATTTTTTCCAGATTACTAAAATATCATTGCCCAGAGAGCCTTTGATAACGTCTGATTTTCTGAGTTCGAGAACGTATTCGGTGTCCTTAACCGTAAAAAATGCCGGTTCGATGTCGCCCATTCCGCTCGACCAGGAAATTGTTTGTCTGGTTTCGCCTTTCGCGACCTCAAAATCGTAAAAGGTCATTTTTTGGGTAAACAGCCAGTCGTTCGAGATTTTTTCTTCGCGTTTTCCGACGAATTTAAGCGTGAAATCCGGAAATACAAATTCTTTTCCGCTCGAATACGAAACTTTTTCGCCGTATTTTTTTATTTGAATATCTTCTGTCGGCGTTTCGTTAAAACTACAGCTGCTCAAACATATACAAAATATTAAAATCAGGATTATCTTCATCATTTAATTAATTAAACAAGCCGTTGACATATTGCTCGGCGTTGAAAACCATTAAATCATTGACCTGCTCGCCGACGCCGACGTAGCGGATTGGGAGATTTAATTCTTTGGAGATGGCGACGGCGATGCCGCCTTTTGCCGTGCCGTCGAGTTTGGTTAAAACTATGCCGGTGACGTCGGCGGTTTTCATAAATTGGCGCGCTTGTTCGAGACCGTTTTGTCCGGTGACGGCGTCGATGACGAGAAGCGTTTCGTGCGGCGCGTCCCGGACTTCGCGGGCGGCGATGCGTTTCATTTTTTCGAGTTCCGCCATCAGGTTCGATTTGTTGTGCAGGCGTCCCGCCGTGTCAACGATAAGCACGTCGGCACTGCGGGCTTTTGCCGATTGCAGAGCGTCGAAGAGGACGGCGGCGGGGTCGGTTCCCTGTTTTTGTTGGATGATTGGAACTCCGGCGCGTCCCGCCCAGATTTCCAGCTGCTCGGAAGCGGCGGCGCGGAAGGTGTCGGCGGCGCAAATCAGGACTTCGTTGCCTTCCAGCTTGATGCGCTGGGCAAGCTTGCCGATAGTTGTAGTTTTGCCGACGCCGTTGACGCCGACAATCATCAGGACGTAGGGTTTGATGTCGATTGGAACTATGGTTTCGGAAGCGACGCCCGTTTCTTCCGTATGATGAAGAATGTCTAAAAGCTCGCGTTTGATGGCTTTTTTCAAAGCGTCGAGGTCGTTGATTTCCTGACGGGAAACGCCTTTTCTCACCGCTTCGAGAATTTGCAAAGTCGTGGAAACGCCGATGTCGGTTGAGATTAAGACTTCTTCGAGCTCGTCGAGAAGCGTTTCGTCGATTTGTTTGCGTCCTTGAAAAACCGTGTCGAGACGGTCGTTGAGCGTGTTGCGGGTTTTTTCAATCGCGTTGTTGAAGCGAACGCCGATTTCCCTTTCGACGCGCTCCTCTTCGGCTTTGAGCTGTTCCATCGACTTGTCCAAGCCGAGAACCGAAGTGGAAAACGGGTCTTCTTTTTTTCTGCGCCAAAAAAATGCCATAAAGTTAAATTACCTGCTTATAAATACGAATTAATACTTTCCGGTTTTTTATTCCAAAGTTCCGATTATAAAAAAGAATCGCACGCTTGAGCAAACATGCGATTCAAAAGCTAAAAAGAATAGCCACGAAAGAACACGAAAAAGCACGAAAAAAAGAAAATACAGAGATATCAGGATGAACAGGGATAAATAAAAATCATCTTTTTATCCCTATAAATCCTGATATCCCTGTTAATTCTTCTTTCGTGTCTTTTTCGTGTTCTTTCGTGGCTAATTTTCTTCGGTTTGTTCTAGCCGCGATAGAGATTCAGCTTCGCCGAATTTTTATACAGCGCGTAGCCGAGAACGAGCGAGAAGACGACTGAAAAATAGAACGTGAACAGGCTGCCGAGAGCCGTCGCGGGCAGATTTCCGACGCCGGGCATATCGAAGGCTTTTAAGATGACGCCCAAAATTCCGCCGATAATGACTGGTATAATGAATAAAAGGAAGAGACTCATTAAACAAACCTTGACGTAGTCGAAGCCCATCCGTTTTATCGTGTCGATGCCGACCATCGGATTGATGGTCGCGGCAAACGAGCGCGTGTAGCCGGCGACCATACACGCGGCGGGAAAGTAAAATAAGCCCCACAAAAGAGCGAGGACAGCCAGCAGCAGAACCGGAGTTCCGATGCTCGCCAGATTAGCCATCAGTTGCTTAAACTCGCGGTCTTTCGTTTCCGGCGTTTTGCCGACGACCGATTCGAGGTCGGCTTTGCGCTGGTCAGCCAGAAGCTTCTGCAATTCTTCGATATTATTGTCATCGACCGCCTTTTTCTGCGCGGGCGTGAGCTGGTCGAGCGGCGGAACGACCGTGCCGTCGGGCAAAATTCTGCCGTCGTCGCGGGCTTCCTTGTTTTCCTGAATCCGTCTGGACATCTCCGCCATCTTGTCGCCCTGATTTTCGACCGAGCGGTTCGACATATACCAAAGCCCGCCGATAATTATCACAATCAACAGCCCGAACGCGGCGATATTAGCGCCGATGCTGAGGAAAAACGGGTGCAGAACGTCGTCCAGAATATTGAAATCGTCAAAGCTCGGCATAAAATTTTCGGTCAGTTTGCCCTGCGACATATTCTCGACCGTGTGCGCCAGAACGCCGAAAGTGAGCATATTTGCCAGCATCATACAAAACCCCGACGCCGCCAGCATAAAAGTGCCGCCGATGCCGGACGAGCTTTGCCCGAGCGTGAAAAGCATAAACATTATCGCGCCTGCCACTAAGCTGAATTTAAATTTGAACGGGTACGCGAAGGCTTTGCCGAAATCTTCAAAACCGAAGCCCTGCGCCAAATCCTGTTGATACTGGACGGCTTTCTGCTGCTGCGCGCGCGCCGCTTCCAGCGGCTTGCACATCGCGCCGCACATCGGGCAGATTTTCACCGTGCCGCCGTAAGACGTCGGGCAGCCTTTGCAGAAAAGATTGGCGCAGCCGTCGCAGTAATAAGCCGGTTCGTTTTCCGGGTGAATCAGACAGACGTTTGCCTGCGGCATCGGCGGCGCGAAATCCGCCTGAAAATTTTGCGGCGCGGCTTGCGTCGTGGCTTGAACGGGAGGCTGAAAGGCTTCGCTCGGCGCGAAATTCGTTTGCCCGTTAAATTGCGCCTGCGTCGGCGCGAATTGCTGCGGTGCATTAAACTGCGCCGGCGAAACGATGGTCGCGGGCGCGTAGTTTTCGGTCTGCATCGGCACGGTTTCAGAAGCGGGCGGCGCGGTTTCCGTATTGGTCGAAGTCGTCATCTGCGGCAGCGGCGGAGCGATGCCGAGTTCTTTCGCGTTGAAAAAACCATACAGCGCCGGAACTTTTATCGCGTCGAGCCAGCGCAGATTTCCGCGCCGCACTTTGTCCTGCGGCAGCAGCGAGCCTTCAGTCACCCATTGCGCCAACTCCGCAAAGCTTGCTTCGTAAACTTGTCCGCCAACATCTACTTGCCAGATTTCATTCGGATTCATCGGTGTGTCGTTCCTTTAGAATTATTTGGGATTGCAAATTTCAGATTTTAGATTTCAATTTAGATTTCAAATTTTAAATTTCAACTTCAGATTTTAAATTTCAGATGTGAGATTTCAAATTTTAAATTTTAAATTTTAAATTTGAGATTATTCTTTTAGAGTTTTAATTTCAGGCGACTTTTACGGGTGCGGCGTCGCTGTTTTTGGCGGGCTGTTGAGGCTTGATAACCGCGCCGCCGACCGGTCTGACCGAGCCTTCGGCGCAGGCGTGAACCAGTGCTTCGACGACTTTGCCGTCGTAGCGCGTGCCGACAAAGCTGCGGATGCGGTCGAGCGCGTCTTCCAGATTCATTCCCTTCTGATACGGTCGGTCGGTCGTCATCGCGTCGAACGTGTCGGCGACCGAGACGATTTTCGCCTGCAAGGGAATCTGGTCGTCGCGCAAGCCCTGCGGGTAGCCTTCGCCGTTGACCATTTCGTGATGCATATACATGCCGGGCAAAAATTCCTTCATCGCCGGAATCTGCGACATAATCTTGAAACCTCTCTGCGGGTGAGTTTTCATGATTTCAAATTCGTCGTTCGTTAAGGCGGCGGGCTTTTTCAGAATGTTGTCGTCAATCGCGATTTTGCCGACGTCGTGAAGCAGGGCGCTGATGCGCAGGGTTTCCAGTTCCGCTTCCGGCATGCCCATGCGTTTGCCGATGGCGACGGAAAAGCGCGCGACTCTTTCCGAATGACCGCGCGTGTATTTGTCTTTGCCGTCGATGGCGGCGGCGAGCGCTTTGACCGTGCCGACAAACAATTCGCGGTTTTCCTGCGCGGCTTTCGCGAGGTCGGCGATGTGTTCTTCGAGGCGGTCGCTCATTAAATTAAAGGCGATGCCGAGCGTTTCGACTTCTTTAATGCTTTTCGCCTCGATGCGCGTCGAAAGGTCGCCGTCCGCGATTTTCTTTGCCGCCGCGACGAGTTCGAGAATCGGTCTGGTCAATTGTCTGGCAAAAAGGCTTCCGGCAATCAGCGCCAGAACCGCCAGCGCGAGGCTCGTTACCCACGTCTGCCGACGCATCTCGCCGACCGACGCCAGCGCCGTGTTTTCGTCCTGCATCGCAATCACGCCGAAAGCCAGCTCGTCGTTGAAATTAGCGGTCGAATACGCGCCGATCATTTCGTGTTTCCGGTCTCCGAATTCCGCCGTGAAAGGCACGAGCGCCGATTGAATCTGGCGGCTCGCTTCCTGCCATTCCTGCACGATTTTCAGATTCGTCTGCGGCTTCTGATTGGCGACGACCTGCGTATCGGGATGAAAAACCGCGCGTCCCTGTTCGTCGACGACGAAAACAATCGGCAAACCGGCTTCCCACAATTCTTTCTCGCTCGCCGCACCCGTTTCCGCCATAATGCGCGAAATCTCGCGCAGCGAGACAATCGCGACGACCGCCGCCGTGATTTGATTTTCGTTCATCACGGGCGCGGCAATCGTCATAACAAGCTGCTGGCTCGATTGCAGCTTCTGCGGCTGTCCCATCACCAAATCTTTTTCGCCCAGACGCGCCAGAACGTGCGAAGAAAGCTTTTCGATTTCGGAAGAATTAATCGCTTCGCTGCGATAAACCGAAAGCGGCTCGCCGCTGACCGGCTTCACATACAGCGAAAGCAGATGCGGGTTTTCCTGCAAAGTCTGCCCGAGCTTTTTCTGCGCGGCGGCTGACGAAAGCAGCGAAAAATCGTCCGATAGCTCGAAGGCTTTGGCAAAGCTGATGACCAGGTCGCCGTAACGCTGCCCGAGCATTTCAATCTGCCGCGCCTTGTCCTGCACCAATTGCGTTTGATAACGACCTTCGACCGAGCGCAATTCCCGCGCGCTTCTTTCCGACAACAGCCAGCCCGTCACGACCAGCGGGACAAGCCCGACCAGCAAAAGCGTGATAAGCACAAAATAAACCAGACTGATTTTTCTTTTTATCGGAGGCATTCTTATTTTGCAGGAAGCATTAACAGGCAGGATGCGCCTTAGAAATTTTATGATAATTGTTTATTATCGTCAACATTTTTTAATAAGTTTTAACAAATATGTGGCAAATAATTTTTCCGACTTTAGGCAAATTACTTGCGTCTAAAGGATTGAGTGTGAAAAACTTTTCACATTCGCGGGCGAAATTTGAAAATTCGCATGCGACGAGTCTGACGGGCATCGAGCGTGATGACAGCGAATTTAACGGATGAGCAGTTGGTCGAAATTGCAATAAAGGAAAATCCTGATGCTTTCGGCGAAATCGTAAAAAGATGGGAGCGAAAGATTTTCGCGCTCTGTTTCGGTATGCTCAGCCGCGAGGAAGACGCGCGCGACGCGGCGCAGGAAACTTTTATCTCGGCTTACCGCAACTTGTCGAATTTTCGCGGCGAAGCCAAAGTTTCGTCGTGGCTGCATCGCATCGCCGTCAATCAATGTTTGACAAAACAGCGCCGCGCCAAAGTTCGTTCGGAAACGTATCTGGAAGACGAAGCGGAAACGAACCAGATGGTTTTCGTCGCGCCGACGGGCGCGTCGCCCGCGCGCAAGACCGAGCAGAACGAGCGCCTACAGTTTGTGCGGCAGGCGGTCGTCTCGCTGCCGCCGGATTTGCGACAGGTCATCGTGATGAAGGAATTTGAAGAAATGACGTTTCAGGAGATTTCCGACACGCTCGATTTGCCTTTGAGCACGGTCAAAAGCCGTCTTTACACGGCGCTGAAACAGCTTCGGATGAAGCTGGAAAGAACGCCGGTGGAAGTGGTTTGAACCGTAGCGCTGCCGTCCCGGCGGCTGTCGTGAAGGCATCTTGCCTTCACATCAAAACGGCAGCAAGATGCTACCGATACAGCCAGCAGGATGCTGGCGTTACTAAATGAAATGAACAGCAATAATCACAATTCGTCCTGTAATTTTTCCGATTTGCTCGTTTCGTATTTATACGGCGAAATCGGCGAAAAGGAGAAATCGCGTTTCGAGTCGCACGTTTCGAATTGCAGCGCGTGCTCCGACGAGATTTCCGCGTTCGGCGGCGTTCGCGCGTCCGTGCGGAATTGGCGCGAGACGGAATTTTATAAGCTTCCGACTCCGGTTATCGCATTGCCTTCAGAGCCGGAAAAAGCGACGATTTTAACGACCGAAACGAACGCTGCTTCACGCACATGGCTGGCGGGTTTGCGCGAGCTGTTTTCACTCTCTCCGGCGTGGACCGGCGCGGGCGTGGCGTGCGCGGCTCTGGCGATTTGCGCGGGTTTGTTTTATGTCGCGGTCAGCTCTCTGCAAAGCGAAAGACGCGACGTCGTGGCGGAAGCGAATAAAAACAATTCCGTCGCGAGCCTTCCTTCGCCGACCGTTCAAACAACGCCGACGGCGAGCACTGCGGGAACGAACGACGAGCAGCCGGTCGAAGCGCCAAAGCCGGAAATTTTTAAAGATAAAAAACAAAATCCGTCAAAATCCGCGTCTGTTTCCGAAAGAGCCGTCTTCACCGAAAATACAAACGTGAAAGCGGTTAAAGCGAACCTTCCGCCGAAGCCTGTGGTAAATAAAGACAAAACTTTGCCGAACGTGAAAAAAGCGCCGAAGCAGACGGACATCGAGTTTACGACGCGCGAGGAAGAAGACAAATCTCTGCGCCTTTCGGATTTGTTTGACGAAGTGAGCATGAAAGAATAATTTTTTGGAGAAACGAATGAGAAAATTCAGACTTTTCAGCTTAATCATTACGCTTTTCGTTTTCGGATTCGCGGTCGGCGCAGCGAAAGCGCAGGACGAAATGCCGCCCGAAGACCCGCGCCCGCCGATGGGACAAAAGCCGCGCCCGAATCTTTTGCAGGAACTCAATTTATCGCGCGAGCAGATTCAGCAAATCCGGCGTATTAATCAAGCCCGCAGACCTCTGATGCAGGAAGCGCAGATGCGTTTTCGGCAGGCAAACCGCGCGCTGGACGAAGCGATTTACGCGGATTCGCCGAATGAAGCCGACATTCAGGCGCGAATGAAAGACGTGCAGCTGGCGCAGGCGGAAGTCATCAAAATCCGCACGCAGTCGGAATACGCCATTCGCAAAGTTTTAACGCCCGAACAGCTCGTCAAATTCCGCGAGCTGCGCGAAAGATTTATGCGACGAATGCAGCAAAATCAACAAAATGCGCCGCCGCAAGGCGAAGAACCGAATCAGCGCGAGGTCAATAATCCGAATCGCCAGAATTTAAATCCGCTGCCGCGCCGAAGACGCGGCTTTTAATCTTCCATTTTCTTAATTTTCTCAGCTAACCCCAGCGTATTCTCCAACTTTTTAGCCGAATCCCGAAAAGGTTCGGCTATTATTTTGTCTTTTCGGCGCGGTTCGTTGTAATCTTGACGAGTTATTATTTTATTAACGGCGACAGCTTTCAGCTTCCGGCTAAACGCTGACCGACGATTACCGACCGAATGAATCCGCTCAAAAATTTTCTGCTGCAATTGCAGGAAATTACATATCTGCTTATCGCCGCCGCCGTCGGTCTGCGCAAGCGTCCGCGTTATTATCGCGAAATCATCAAGCAGATGGACGTCGTCGGCGTCGGCTCGCTGCCGATTGTCATTTTGACCGGATTTTTTACGGGCGCGGTTCTGGTATTGCAAAGCTTCTCGATTCTGGCTTATTACGGCGCGCAGAATCAGACGGGAAAAATGGTGGCGTTTTCGCTGGTGCGCGAATTAGGTCCGGTTTTGTCGGCGCTGATGGTGGCGGGCAGAATCGGCTCGGCGATTTCGGCTGAACTCGGCTCGATGGTCGTCTCGCAGCAAATCGACGCGATGCGCGCGCTCGGCACAGACCCGAATAAAAAACTCGTCGCGCCGCGCATTCTGGCTTTGATTCTGATGCTGCCTTTGCTGACGATTGCGGCGGATATTTTCGGCATCATCGGCAGCGGCTTTGTCGCCAACCAGCTTTTCAGTCTGGATTATAATCTTTTTATCACGTCCGTGCGCGAAGGCATAACGGTCAAAAACATTATCGTCGGCGTGTTAAAGCCTCTGTTTTTCGGTTTAATTATCGGCGTGGTCGCCTGTTACAAAGGCTTAAACACGACCGGCGGCACGGTCGGCGTCGGGCAGGCGACGACGAAAGCCGTCGTTTTGGCTTCGATTGTCGCCATCATCACCGATTTTTTCCTGACGCGCGCTTTGCAGAATATTCTGGGCATCGAGTTTTAATAAGTTATGAATTTTGAGTTTTGAGTTTTGAGTTAAAATATTCATTCAAAATTCAAAATTCATAACTCAAAATTGTTTATGGAGTTAGCCGAAGAAAATAAAGAAGAATCAGCGGAAGACGTTTTTAAGGAAGAATCAGCGGAAAGCGTCTTCGCGGAAGAAGATTTGGCGCCGGTTTCGCTCGAAGACGCGACTTACGAGCCGGAGCGCGTCGTTCCCGCCATCGAGTTTCGCGACGTTCATCTTTCCTTCGACGACCAGAAAATTTTAAACGGCGTCAGCTTTACCGTCCGCAAAGGCGAAACGAAAATCGTTTTGGGACGCTCGGGCGGCGGAAAATCGACGACGATTCGCCTTGTTCTCGGACTGCTCAAACCCGATTCCGGACAGATTCTGGTCGAAGGCGAAGACATCACGCATTACAACGAAATCGAGATGATGAAAGTGCGCCAGAAAATCGGGATGGTTTTTCAGGAAGGCGCATTGTTTGATTCGCTGACGGTTTACGACAACGTCGCTTATCGCCTGCACGAGCAGAAATTGCCGGAAGAACAGGTCGAGCAGGAAGTGCGCCGGATGCTCCGCTTCGTCGATTTGGAAGACGCGATTGATAAAATGCCGAACGAGCTGTCGGGCGGAATGCGCCGCCGCGTCGGCATCGCGCGCGCGCTGGTCGGCGACCCGAAAATTATTTTATTCGACGAGCCGACCGCCGGGCTTGACCCGCCGACGGCGCGCACGATTTGCGAGCTGGCGATAAAGCTGCGCGATTTGGAAGACGTTTCCTCGATTTTCGTGACGCACGAGATGCAGAATCTCGAATATCTCTGCACCGAATACGCGACCGTCAACGAATCGGGCGAAGTCGTTTTTCAGGAAGAAGGCGACACGCTTTGTCTTTTGAACACAGAGGTTATAATGTTTCGTGAAGGCAAGGTAATTTTCAACGGCAAAGACGAAGAGCTTCGAGCCAGCGAAGACCCGTATGTCCGCCGATTTTTGCGAGGAAAGTGAAGGAATTTTAGATTTTAGATTTTAGATTTTAGATTAGATAAGGAAGATTTTATTTTTTTGAAATTTTCGGACTGAAAAGACTATTTATTCGCATCGGTTTCAAAATAAACGCTTTTGCGAGGCAAAATCCGCATCCAATCTAAAATCGACAATCTAAAATCGAAAATAAGATTATGCCGCCAACTACCAGAAACATCGGTCTGAGCCAACTGCGCGTCGGGATTTTTGTGTTAATCGCGCTCGCGCTGCTCGCGTTTTTGATTATCAATTCGTCGGGCGAGTTTAACCCGTTCGAGAAAAGAATGCGCTTAAGGGCGCATTTTTCCAGCGCCGACGGCTTGCGCGAAGGCGCGGAAGTTCAGCTTGCGGGCGTGCATATCGGGCAGGTCGAGCAGGTTCGTTTTCTGCCGCCCGACAGCGAAGACACGGCGCGCATCGAAGCCGTGATGAGCGTTTCCGAACAGCTCGACGGCAGACCCGTGACCGAGCGCATCCGCACCGATTCGACCGCGCAGCTGATTGCGACGTCCGTGCTGGCAAACGATAAAATGATTAACATCACGCCCGGCTCGGCACGCGGCGGAGTCGTCGAGGAAAATCACGTGCTCGATTCCAGCACCTCGATTTCAATCAATCAACTAACGCAGACCGGCAACGAATTGCTCACTCAAATCAACAAAATAGCCGAGCCGACCAACCAGATTTTAAACAAAGCCAATCGCGGCGAAGGCACTCTGGGGCGCATCATCAACGACGAATCGCTTTATAAAAATCTGGACGCGACCGTCGACGAAACCCGCGCGACCATGCTCAAGCTGCAAAACACGATTAACGCCATCAATCGCGGCGAAGGCAGCGCCGGAAAACTTTTAAACGACCCGGAGCTTTACAACAGCCTGAACCGAACCGCCTCGCAGCTCGAACGCATTACCGTCGATTTACGCGCCGGACGCGGCACCGCCGGGAAATTTTTATCCGACGACGCTCTCTATAACGATGCCCGCGCGACGATTCAGGACGTCCGCGCCTCGGTCAATCGCCTGAATCAGGTCGCCGACAATTTTGAAACCATCGCCCGCGATTTAAACGAAGGCAAGGGCACCGCCGGGAAATTTCTCAAAGACGAACAACTCTACAACGACGCCCGCGACACGCTGGCAAAATTCAACTCGACCGCCACCAAACTGGACGCGCTGCTCGCCGACGCGCAAAGCGGAAAAGGCACCATCGGCAAGCTTCTGACCGACGAAACGCTCTACAACAACGCCAACCAAACTATGTCAAACGTCAATCAATTATCTTCGGAAGGCACGAAATTAATTTACGACTTTCGTCAGAATCCGAAAAAATATCTGACCATAAAATTTAAGCTGTTTTGATAAAGCTTTCTTGTAATTAGAGCCACTCTCGTTATCCTCCTCGGTCTTGCTCTCGTGTGGCTCTCAGCGCGGGCGATAGCCGGCTGCTACGTGCGCGAAGTCGGTATCGAGAAGCTCGTCCGGTCCGACCACCTCAGCACGCCCGCCCCCGTCATGAGCGTGGTGATGGTTCAGGTTCCAGCTACTTCTTATCTGTGACTGCTGCCTTAGAGTCGGTCTGCTTAATCAAACTCTCCATTTTCTCAATTACCGGACCTCCTGCACCAAAGCTATAGTTTGACATGACGATGGCAGTCCAGCCCGAATTCAAATACATGTTCAGGTTCGAGTGGATACCGGCGAAGCCGCCGGGGTGTCCTGCGGTACCGGCTGCTGTGTTCACCGCAAAACCGTACCCGTAATTAGGCGAGCTCAGCTCAGGTTTGGGTGTGGTCAGCACCTTTACCATTGCGGGACTCACCAGCTTTCCGCCGCGCAAGGCTTGATCAAACCGAAGCAGGTCCTCGACAGTTGAGTAACCGCCGCCCATCGGTCCCCCGCGCATGGTGTGCTGGAATACATTATTCGACCAGACTATACCGGCATCCGTGAACGTCTTGTGATAACCGACCGCGAGGTTCGGATTCACCTTGTCAAGCTCATAAGCGTCGGTGTTGACCATTCCCACAGGCTTGTAGATGTTCTCGCGGACGTAATCGTAATAGCTCTGTCCGGAAACGATTTCGATAATCTTGCCTATAACCAGCATTCCGGTGTTGCTGTACTGCCATTTGGTGCCGGGCTCGAATAAAAGCTTTTCGTCCTGTTTTGCCAGCGCCATCATATCATCTACCGTCCGCAGTTTAGCTCGCGACGTATCCTGAAAACGCTTGCCGAAGTAACTTCCGAGTCCCGCCGTATGGCTCAAAAGGTGTTTGATCTGAATCTTTTTGGCAGACTCAGCATCGGGAAAGTCCGGAATAAACTTGGACAGGGGATCGTCAAACGAGAGCTTCCCTTTCTCGACCAACTGCGCAACCGCCACAGATGTGAACATCTTGTTCATCGAACCGAGATTGAATTTCGTGTCGATCTTGTTCGGCACACCGTAGTCCTTGTTAGCAGTGCCGTAAGCCGCCTTGTAAACCGGAACTCCATCCTTGGCGAGCAGCACGGCTCCGGAGAACACGTCGGCATCTGCAAGTCGCTTCATAAAGCCCTTCAGCTCTTTGCTTACGGCAGCATTATCCAGAGTTTTGTTAGTAACGGCGGGAGCTTTGGGCGGACGACTGCCGATGCCTTTGATCTTGAAAGGTGCTTTGTCCTCCACGGCAAAGAACATTGCTGCGTAAAACCCTGTAAGTTTGTTTTTCAGCAGGAGTGCCGCGCCGTTGGGAACTGTCTCCTGTACGCTCACTACCTCGTAGCCGCGGGAAGTATCGTAATGCATAGAAGCAAAGTTAAGATGCTGCTCCATCGGCAAAGCGAGCATTTCGCCGGAGAAGTTTGCCTCTACGAAACGGCGTACCTTGGCACGGTCGCCTGTCGATAATGCCTCGATGAATGCGCGTCCCTGCTGTTCGGCAGCCGTCGGATTCTGTGCAGATATACCTGTAACTACCGTCAAAGAAACGAGAAAGATTAAAAAGAATCTGGAAATTTGTTGCATGTCTGAACTCCTTGGGAAAATATGTTTGACCAGATTACGTTTCTGGTCAATAAAAAGTTACAATTTTTTTTCGCCCTCGTTTACAAGCGGTCTGCTTTGAGAACACTAATTGCTCTTGAGGTGAAGACGACCCTGAATATGGTATATGTGGCGGGAGCGGCTATCCCCGGCTTGTTATGCCTCACAAACCGTCTGATATAATTTAATCAACCGTCTCAAAAACGACCCTTTTTGAGACATTTTTAGTGGAGGTTGCGCGTTTCATTAAAATTATGAGCAGAGGATTTGTTAAAGAAGGCGATCAGGAAGAAATTCCTATTTTAACGCCCAGAGCTTACTTGCCTGATGGTGTGACCAACTACGTTACTCAAGTTGGTATGGATGAACTTTTGGACGAAAAACAGATGCTCATGGGCGAGATAGAGAATCTGGATATGACAAATGAAAATGAAAAACGGATTGCATCGAATCATTTAAACGCGAAATTGAAGCTGTTGAATGAAAGAATTCTTACTGCGGAAATAATTGACTTGGAGAAACAATCACCGGACAAAGTATGGTTTGGCGCAACGGTCACACTAAAGACGGATAACGAAACAAAACTTCAAAAATATCAAATCGTCGGTGTCGATGAAGCTGATGTTTCTCAAGGAAAAATTTCATTTATTTCTCCAATTGCCAAAATATTGATGGGTAAGGAAGTTGGTGAAAAAGCAATATTAAAACTTGCAAATGGAAACAGGACATATGAAATTATAGAAATCGTCTATTAAAGTCCGGTTCTGAGCTGTGTCAAAAACGCCGAGCTTCGAGACAACAAAATAGTGATAAAATCGGCTTTGCCTCATAAGCCGGTTTTGTCTCGTTAATGCTTATGGTTGTCTCAAAAGTTCCTCTCAAAAGCTATTTATGAGGCAAAGCCGATTTTCTCAGATTTATGGAGACGAATTACAATACAAATCGTTAATATATTACCCTTTGCTTATCATTGATAATGATATACCGGAATGTCTCTTAGACGACTGGAGCGCCTGCCGATGCTTTTATTAAGTAATGGTATAATCTTAACTGCCCTTTAACTTTATTTTTTGCTTTTTATAATTTCGTGAGAACTCATTCTGCTTAGCGAATGACACCGGCAATGGCTCACGGAATAAGCAATTCATTCTCTAGTTTCAGTCAAAGGAAAATCCGGTAATGCTCGGAAAAACCATTTCACACTACCTTATTATCGACAAACTCGGTGAAGGAGGTATGGGCACGGTTTATCTCGCCGAGGACACACATTTGAGAAGACGGGTCGCCTTTAAATCTTTGAAAGTATCTCCAGCCATAGACCGGAGACAGTATAAAGCCCGCTTTCTCCGGGAAGCCCGCTTAGCTTCAACCCTGAATCACGCAAATATCGTCTCCATATATGATTACGGCGAAACGGAAGACGGCTCGCCTTATCTTGTCATGGAGCTGGTCAGCGGTCAGACGCTCGCCGATATTCTGCAACAGAACCAGCTGGCGGTCGGCAAGTATGTCGAGATTATTAAACAAGTCGCCGTCGGTCTTGATGAAGCTCACCGGCACGGCATAGTGCACCGCGACCTGAAGCCTTCAAACATTATTTTAAATGAACGCAATCAGGTAAAAATTCTGGATTTCGGGCTGGCGAAGCTTCTGGATAAAGATAATTACGGCGAGGACGACAGCACTGCGGCAGGCTCCGCTTTAGCTACCCAGACGCGTGAAGGAGTTTATATGGGCACGCCTTCATATTCTTCGCCCGAACAGATTCTCGGAACGGATATCGACAAGCGCAGCGATATTTTCTCGCTCGGGGCTGTGCTTTACGAGTGTATCTCCGGCAGAGCGGCATTTGCGGGCGATAATTTTGCGGAAATTTCCGCTCAGGTCATCAGGGATAATCCGCCGCCGCCGTCTCAAATAAATTCATCCGTTTCGTCGAGACTCGACGCGGTCGCGCTTAAAGCTCTTGCCAAAAAAGCGGAAAATCGTTATCAGAACGCCGCCGAGTTAATCGAGGATTTGGAATCCGCCGAATCCGGAATAACTGACCAAAAAGGCTTTTCGCGCCAGCCCGTTTCACAGCTTGAGACAAAGGTTTCGACCGGATTTTCCCGGTCAAAACTACTGCTTTTTTTTAAACAATACCGGTTTTTTGCGGTCGTTCTGTTAGTTATGACGGCTGCCGCGCTGTTTATTTCGACGCAGGACACCGTGCGAAAGCTCCTGTGGTCACAGAGCGCCCGGCAGTTAAAGCCTTCGTTTAACGAGGGCGTCGCCGCGCTGCGCTCCGGCAATTATTATAAGGCGAGCAAGCTGCTCGAAGACGCGATTCAGTCCGACGAGCGTTTTCCGATGGCGCACGCTCGTCTCGCCGAAGCGTGGATTGAGCTGGGCTATGAAGACCGGGCAATCAGCGAAATAATCCGGGTCACGGAATTGACGCCGGCTTTTTCGAATTTGTCTCAGCTCGACACGCTCTATCTGCAAGCCGTCGCGGCGACCGTGCGGCGTAATTACAAAGGCGCGGTCGAAAATAACCTGGAAATCGTCCGGCAAATTCCCGAAGAGGAAAAAAAATTCGCCTTATTCGATTTGGGTCGGGCTTATGAAAAGAACGAGCAGACCAATCAGGCAATCGAGACTTTAGAAGAAGTCGTCCGTCTGGACGAGAATTTCGCCGCCGCGTTCCTGCGGCTCGGAATCCTTTACGGACGCCGTCAGGAAACCGAAAAAGCGAATGCCGCCTTTTCAAAAGCGGAAAAGCTTTACGGCATTCAAAGCGATTATGACGGGCGCGCGGAAGTTTTTTTCCAGCGCGGAAACCTTTTAAATATACAGGATAAGCTGCCGGCGGCGCGTGAACAGATGCAGCGCGCGCACGAGCTTGCCGCCGCCACCGGCAATCCTTCGCTGCAAGTCAGAATACTGCTTCATTTGAGCAGTATTTCCTACAGTCTGGGCGACAACACGGCGGCGAAACAGTATATCAATCAGGCGATTGAACTCGGTCGCGCCGAACAGCTCGAAAATCTGACGACCGCCGGTATCATCGACACGGGCAATATTTTTCTCACGCGCGGCGAATACGTGGAAGCGGAAAATAATTTCAATCAGGCGCTTCAACTGGCAAAGGCAAACAACTGGCAGCGCATCGAGGCGCGTGCCGGTCTTTCGCTCGGCAGTTTATATTTTTTACAGGGTCGAAGCGTCGAAGCCATCCGCTATATCGAACCCGCGCTGAAATTTTATCAGCAAAGCAATTCTCAGAAAGAGGCTCTACAGGCACAGCTGGCGCTCGGTTACGCCAATGACCAAATCGGAAATTACGACGCTGCGCTTGAATCTTCGCGACAGCAGATCGAGCTGGCTGACCAGTTAGGCGATACATCTCTTATCGCGCATATACACGCTTTTGCCGGATTGGTCATGATTCACCAGGAACGTTTTCCCGAAGCGCTGGAGAGCTTCGCCCGCAGCTTCGAGCTCAATAAATCTCTCGGGCTGACGCCGAAAATGGGCTACGATACGCTCAATCGCGGTCAGATACTCTGGCAGTTAGGGCGTTATAACGAGGCTTTCGAGGCGCTCGGCGAATCTTCGGCGATTGCCGGGACGCCCGAAAAAGGCGATAAACAATTGCTGGCGTGGATTTATTTATTGAAGGCGCAAATCGCTTTAAGCGTGCAGGATAACCGGCTGGCTTTAACGGAAAGCCAGAAATCTCTGGAGACGGCGGGCGGTCAATCGCGCGAGATTTTTATTCAGGCGACCTATATTAAAGGATTGGCACGCTCGCGGTCGGGCGCGTTGCAAAGCGGGAAAGATTTATGCCGCGAAGCCTTCGAGGCGGCAAACCAAACCGGCATTTCGCATTTAATTCAGCAGGCGCAGCTTGCGCTTGCCGAAACTTTGCTCGCTGACGGCGAGACGGCGCAGGCATTGAGCGACTCGCTGCAAGTTCAGGAAACCTCGGCGCGGCTAAACAAAAAGCACTCGCAGTGGCGCGCGCTGGCGATTGCCGCGCGGGCAAGCTCGGCATCCGGCGATAAAGAAAAAGCGCGCGATTATGCAGCGCGCGCCAGCGAAGTATTGTCTGAGCTTGAAACGCTCTGGGGAAACGATAATTACCAGAGCTATCTTGCCCGACGAGACATTCAGTTTTACCGGAAACTGCTCGAATCGTAAAAACCTAATCTTTACGGCGCGGGTTATGAAAATCAGGAATCACGACGAAACGATTGGATTTCATCGCCCGCCAAATCCGAGGCGTCAAAAGCCGATTCCGCCGGTTTCAATTTCACAAACCGAAGGTCTATACAGTAGGCGGCAGAATATTGACATTAACCTGCTCATCCAGCATTAGTAAGCAACCGCAATGCGTATCGCCGCCGGTGCTGCTGTCGCTGATTGTAATAGCGGCGACAGGCTTTGAAAAACCGCCCTCGCTCACTTCCCAATCGTCGCCTTGTAAGGACTTCGACATTATTTTGAAATAAGTGTCCGGATCCTGGACGGAAATCGTTATGTCGCAGTCATTATTTCCATCGAGGTTTCCTTCCCTAATAGTAAAAAGTAGATGGTCATCTTCTTCGGGAGTTTTGGCTACAAACCTCAAAGTTAATGGGCGGACGAAACAGGACGTTTTACAATATTGATTTTTCGGTCCATTCTCTCCGATTACAATCGAGCCGATTCCGCCGGTCTTGTAAACGGTAGTTGATTTTACCCACTCCTGCGCGTCGGAACCCTCTCCGGTTTCAACCCTGAACTCCTGACCGCAGGAAATATCAAAACAATATCTCCCCAATAAGCCGCCGGAACAGGTTTTACCTTTGATAATTATCGGTGTCGCTTCATTAATGGTGTTTCGTGACATATTTTTCTCTCCTTTTAAGTTTAATTAGTGATAATTTTTTAACGTTAACATAATAGTGATGAGGGTCGGCAGCAAAAGCGCTTAAAATTTTCGGCATTTGCTGCCGGACTCGACCCTTTTTCACAGTATCCTGTCGGAGCGTTTTCAGCTTCGTTCTTTCAGCCGACAAGCTCGCCGGAACGCGGATTTATCGAAGCAGAATCGCCGCTTTTAGGATGCTGCTCCCATCCAGAACACTTCGGCGCCTATCACGTATGCAAGATTGTCTTGGATGGAGACAGGCGATATGTTTTCAACCGGAGACATCGTCACGACCACGCTGGTTCCATCTTGAGATTCCGATGCCGTCGCCGTATAACTTGAATTGGAGCCTCCGGCGAGCGGAATTCCCAAAAACGAGGTTCCCCACGTCTTCCTTTGCGTAAACACTTGCTGGAATTGAGAAAGACTGGCATTCTTATACGTCAGTTTGATTATCGGCTGCTGGCTAATCATTATTGTGGACAGAAATCCGAAGTCGCCATTCGTTTGAAAGTCGAATTGAGGCTTAGTACTAAACTGGTAGCCGCTTTGAGGCGGATTGCTCGGATTCGCCGCATCTTTGACTGGTGCAGGATTCCACCATCCTGCGGCGGATGAAATATTATAAGGAAAGGGTGAAGGCGTGACTTTGGTGACGCCGTTGAATTCCAGTTTAACCTCGCAGCTAGTCAGATTCTCGGCAAAGCTGAACATATTGTAGGACGTGCCGCTGCTATTGCTGGCACCAAACAAAAAACCAATAAAACCCGTTCCACTCGAAGATGAGTTGCTGACTTGAACCTGATTGGAATCAAGCTTGGTAGCCAGAAACTCTACCGAGAAAGTTCTGCCTTTGCCCGCTCTCGGAAGCAGTTCATTCTGAATGTTTGCCACTGATTCCTGAAAATCGATTTCGGGTGCGATGGAAGTATTACCACTACCATCTACGATTTGTATCCAGCCGGGACTGAGGTCGGCAGGCGCGGGCGAGATGTTCGATTTCGTTTGCGCTAGCTGAGCGTTATTTGAGGTAACGGCGCCCTGAATACCTGCCACGGAGCTGGAATTCCCCAGATACGTCATCAGGTCATTGATAATTGCCCCGGCTCCCAGAGGAATATTGGGCAGCAGCGACATCGGATTAGTACTGTTTTGGAGTTGTGCCAGAGTTAATCCCGGAACGCCCCACGTCAGAATCTCAGTCATAACATAAAGCAGTTGTGAACTCAACGTCTTATTCTGCGGCGACGGAATAGGTCCCTGAGTGGTTACAAAGTCGGTAATCAGCGTATTGACGACAACTTGATTAGCGCCAACGACAGCATTTAACTTCATCTGATCTTCTGCGCTCAGAACATATTGCGTGTCCTGTAAGACGTTGAAATAAGAGGTGGTGAACGCCCCGGCGTTAGTTTCAATATAATTGTCCTTGTTATAGTCGAAGACATTATTGACCCAGTTATAGGTTTTGGCATTAGTGTTGAGTCCGATATGATGAAACCAGGGAAAATCCCCCAAAAAACCTTCATTAACTGCATACAGGTTCTCTATGTTGAGAGTTTTCGCGATAGGCTCGGCTCCCGCCCGAATTTCATTAAAAATCACCTTTTTTAACTCGTGACTGTCTACCGCTTCGGCTGACAACGTCGTCTGAGTTTTATTGTTATCTACTATTTGTTCTTTTCCCATTATATTTGCTCCTTAGTTTATTTATTTGATTTTCCGCTCACCTGAAGAGTTATTTCCTCGAAAAACGCTTTTATCAGGTGTTGCGCAATCTGCTTAGTGCGACTGTCGTGCCAAACCTTG
>DASVWG010000186.1:0-8615 GCA_036389695.1 Pyrinomonadaceae bacterium | reverse complement strand
TCCATCCGGATTATATTTAAATTACTCCTTTTGTTTCAAGATTACAATAAAAAAATTCTAGTGGTAAACGGTAAACGGTAAGTGGTAAGTTCGCCCGTTTGAATTTCGAGTTTTAAATAAAAACTCGATTCTCAGCAATTGCAACTTACCACTTACCGTTTACCGTTTACCACTTAGTAAATATTTTACTAGAAATAGATTTCACGAAGTTTTATACTGTTTGAGAGTCAGTCTTTTTTGCAGGTAATTTAACTACTTCAAAAATCAAAAAACGACCATTCCATTGATTCTTATTCTAAACGGAAAAGGGGATTAAAACATGAGCGCTGTGACGACCAACAAGCCTGTCACCAATAAATCGAAAACAAACGGGCGCGCCGCAACCGCCGCCAACGGGCGCGCCAAAGCAAACGGACACGCCAAGACCGATTATCTCGACCAGAAATTATTATTAAGCGTCCTGACGGCGGTCAAAAAAGGCGATTTCTCAAGCCGTATGCCGACCGACGAAATCGGGATTGCCGGAAAAATCTACGACGCGCTGAATGAAATCATCGAGCGTAACGAGCTGCTCACGTCCGAGCTGGGACGCATCAGCGAAGTCGTCGGTAAAGAAGGAAAAATCGCCCAGCGCGCGACCTTAAGCCACGCGACGGGAGCGTGGGCTTCGTGCATCAATTCGGTCAACACCCTGATTACCGACCTCGCGCAGCCGACGACGGAAGTCGCCCGCGTTATCGGCGCAGTTGCCGAAGGCGATTTGTCGCAAAACTTCAATCTCGAAATCGACGGGCGACCGCTCAAAGGCGAATTCCTCCGCACCGGTAAAACGGTGAACACGATGGTCGCGCAGCTCGGCGCATTCGCTTCGGAAGTGACGCGCGTGGCGCGCGAAGTCGGAACCGAAGGAAAATTGGGCGGTCAGGCGCAGGTCAAAGGCGTTTCGGGAACATGGAAAGACTTGACCGACAACGTAAACCTTATGGCGTCGAACCTGACCGGACAGGTGCGCAACATCGCCGAAGTGACGACCGCCGTGGCGAACGGCGATTTGGGTAAAAAGATTACCGTGGACGTCAAAGGCGAAATTCTGGAATTGAAAAACACCATCAATACGATGGTCGACCAGCTTTCATCATTCGCTTCGGAAGTGACGCGCGTTGCCCGCGAGGTGGGAACTGAAGGAAAACTCGGCGGGCAAGCCGAGGTGAAAGGCGTTTCGGGAACGTGGAAAGACTTAACCGACAACGTGAACCTCATGGCAAACAACCTCACCGGACAGGTGAGAAACATCGCCGAAGTGACAACGGCTGTGGCGAACGGCGACCTCTCCAAGAAAATTACGGTTAATGTTAAAGGAGAAATTTTAGAACTTAAAGACACCATCAATACAATGGTTGACCAGTTGTCGTCGTTTGCTTCGGAAGTGACGCGCGTTGCCCGTGAAGTAGGAACCGAAGGAAAACTCGGCGGGCAAGCCGAAGTGAAAGGCGTCGCCGGTGTGTGGAAAGATTTGACCGACAACGTCAACCTGATGACCAGCAATTTAACCGGACAGGTGCGCAACATCGCCGAAGTCGCCACGGCTGTGGCAGGCGGCGACCTTTCCAAAAAAATCACCGTCGACGTGCGCGGCGAAATTTTAGAACTAAAAAATACCATCAACACGATGGTCGACCAGCTTAATTCATTCGCGTCCGAAGTGACGCGCGTTGCCCGCGAAGTCGGAACCGAAGGTAAGCTCGGCGGTCAGGCGGAAGTGAAAGGCGTCGGCGGCGTCTGGAAAGATTTGACCGACAACGTCAACCTGATGACCTCAAACCTGACCGCGCAGGTGCGCAATATCGCCGAAGTCGCCACGTCCGTGGCAAACGGCGACTTGTCGAAAAAAATCACCGTGCAGGTGCGCGGCGAAATTTTAGAACTCAAAGACACGCTGAACACGATGGTTGACCAGCTCAACTCGTTTGCGTCTGAGGTGACACGCGTGGCGCGCGAAGTGGGAACCGAAGGTAAATTAGGCGGTCAGGCGCAAGTAAAAGGTGTTTCGGGAACGTGGAAAGACTTGACCGACAACGTGAATTTCATGGCGTCGAACTTAACCGGACAGGTGCGCAACATCGCGGCGGTGACGACTGCTGTGGCAAACGGCGACTTGTCGAAGAAAATTACCGTCGACGTGCAGGGCGAGATTTTAGAACTCAAAGACACTATCAACACGATGGTTGACCAATTATCGTCATTCGCATCTGAAGTGACGCGTGTGGCGCGCGAGGTGGGAACCGAAGGTAAATTAGGCGGTCAGGCAGTTGTGCGCGGCGTATCAGGAACATGGAAGGATTTGACCGACAACGTGAACTTCATGGCGTCGAACCTGACTTCTCAGGTGCGCAACATCGCCGACGTTACAACGGCGGTGGCGACGGGCGACCTTTCGAAGAAAATCACGGTGGACGTGAAAGGTGAAATCCTGGAATTGAAAAACACCATCAACACGATGGTCGACCAGCTTTCATCATTCGCATCTGAAGTGACGCGTGTGGCGCGCGAGGTGGGAACCGAAGGAAAACTCGGCGGGCAAGCAGTTGTGCGCGGCGTATCGGGAACGTGGAAGGATTTGACCGACAACGTGAACTTCATGGCGTCAAACTTAACGTCGCAAGTGCGAAATATCGCAACCGTGACGACCGCCGTGGCGAACGGTGACCTTTCCAAGAAAATTACCGTCGATGTGCAGGGCGAAATTCTTGAGCTGAAAATTACGATTAATACGATGGTCGACCAGCTCAACTCATTCGCGTCCGAAGTGACGCGCGTGGCGCGTGAAGTGGGAACCGAAGGAAAATTGGGCGGTCAGGCGGAAGTGAAAGGCGTCGCCGGTGTGTGGAAAGATTTGACCGACAACGTGAACTTTATGGCGTCGAACCTGACGACGCAGGTGCGCGGAATCGCGCGCGTCGTGACCGCCGTGGCAAACGGCAACCTGAACCGAAAGCTCGAAGTGGAAGCTTTGGGCGAAATCGCCGAGCTTGCCGACACCATCAACGCGATGATTGACACGCTCGCCACATTCGCCGACCAGGTGACGACGGTGGCGCGCGAAGTGGGAATCGAAGGCGAATTGGGCGGACAGGCAAACGTGCCGGGCGCGTCTGGAACGTGGCGCGACTTAACCGACAACGTGAACCAGCTGGCGGCGAACCTGACCAACCAGGTGCGCGCGATGGCTGACGTGGCGACCGCCGTGACCAAAGGCGACCTGACGCGCTCGATTACGGTGGACGCTTCGGGCGAAGTCGCGTTTTTGAAAGACAACGTGAACGAGATGATTCGCAACCTGCGCGAGACGACGCAGAAAAATACCGAGCAGGACTGGTTGAAGACGAACCTCGCGAAATTTACGCGACTGCTGCAAGGTCAGCGCGATTTGCTGACGGTGGCTCGTCTTATCCTGTCGGAAATGGCGCCGCTCGTCGAGATGCAGCACGGCGTTTTCTACATTACCAACACGGTCGAGGACGAAACGATTTTAAGATTGCTCGCTTCTTACGCTTACCGCGAGCGCAAATCCGTTTCCAACGAATTTAAGCTCGGCGAAAGCCTCGTCGGGCAGTGCGCGCTGGAAAAAGAAAGAATCATCATCAACAACGTGCCGCCGGATTACGTCAAAATCAATTCCGGCTTGGGCGAAGCCGTTCCGTCGAACATCGTCGTGCTGCCGGTTCTGTTTGAAGGACAGGTGAAAGCGGTTATCGAGCTGGCTTCGTTTAACCCGTTCAACGAAATTCACTTCGCCTTTTTAGACCAGTTGACCGAGTCAATCGGCATCGTTATCAACACGATTGAAGCGAATATGAGAACGGAAGAACTCCTGAAACAATCGCAGTCGCTCGCGCAGGAATTGCAGGTCGGTCAGGCGGAATTGCAGGAAACGAACCGTCGTCTGGAATTGCAGGCGCAATCGCTGCAAACTTCCGAAGAACTCCTGAAACAGCAGCAGGAAGAACTCCAGCAGACGAACCAGGAACTCGAAGAAAAGGCTCAGCTTCTGCTCGAACAAAAATCCGAAGTCGAACAGAAAAACCGCGAAATCGAGCTGGCGCGCGTCGCGCTCGAAGACAAAGCGAAACAGCTCGCGCTGTCGTCGAAATACAAATCCGAATTTCTGGCGAATATGTCGCACGAATTGCGCACGCCGCTCAATTCGATGTTGATTTTATCGAAGATGCTTTCGGAAAATCCGGACGGCACGCTCAACGAAAAACAAATCGAGTTTGCCGAAACGATTCATTCCTCCGGCGCAGACCTTCTGGCGCTGATTAACGAAATTCTCGATTTGTCGAAAATCGAATCCGGCACGATGGGCGTCGAAATCGGCGAAGTTCACTTCGGCGAGCTTCAGGGCGACATCGAGCGCACGTTCAGCCAAATCGCGCAGGACAAAGGCTTACAGCTTGTTATCGAACTCGACGAGCAACTGCCCAGACATATGCAAACGGATGTCAAACGTCTGCGTCAGGTGCTCAAAAATCTTTTGTCCAACGCGTTTAAATTTACGCATCAAGGTGAGGTTGCCGTGCACGTCAGCCGCGCCGAAAGCGGCTGGAGCTACGATAACGACAGCCTGAATCGCGCTTCGTCCGTTATCGCCTTCAACGTCAGCGACACCGGCATCGGCATTCCCGAAGACAAGCAGCAGCTTATTTTCGAGGCGTTTCAGCAGGCGGACGGAACGACGAGCCGCAAATACGGCGGAACCGGTTTGGGACTTTCCATCAGCCGCGAGATTGCGCGTCTCTTAGGCGGCGAAATCACGCTGGAAAGCCGTCCGGGCGAAGGCAGCCGGTTTACTTTCTATCTGCCGGAAATTTACCAGCCGACCGTTTTAACGCCGCAGGACGAAGCGGAAGAAGAGTTTGCGACGAGCGGCAACGGTCACGCGCGACCGAGCCTGGTTGCCCTTTCGCGCGAAGCCGAAGACGAAGCGATATCGCGCGTGCAGATTATCGTCAGCGACGATAGAGGCGACATCCAGCCGACCGACAGCGTGCTTTTGATTGTCGAAGACGATTCGACTTTCGCCCGCATTCTGGTCGATATTGCCCACGAACAGGGCTTTAAATGTCTCGTCGCGCAGCGCGGCGAAGACGCTCTGATGACGGCGCGAAAATATCGTCCCGACGCCATCACTCTGGATTTGACGCTGCCGGGAATGCACGGTTACGCCGTTCTCGACCGTCTGAAACACGACCCTTCGACGCGCCACATTCCGGTGCAGATTATCTCTGTCATTGACGATTTGCGGCGCGTTCTGAAGCTCGGCGCGCTCGGGCATATCACCAAACCGGTCAACCGCGAAAAACTGGTCGAAGGCGTCGTCAGCCTGAAAGATTTCGTCTCGCGAAAGGTGAAAAAACTTCTGCTGGTCGAAGACGACGAAACGCTTCAGCGCAGCATCAACGAGTTAATCGGCGGCGAAGACGTCGAGATAACTTCGGTCGGAACCGGCGAAGAAGCTTTAAGCGTTTTGCAGGAGGCGCGTTTCGACTGCGCGATTGTCGATTTGATGCTGCCCGATATGGAATGGTCGGAATTAATCGGCAAAGTCAAACAAAAATCCGGCTTTCCGGAGCTTCCGGTCATCGTTCACACGGGCAAGGATTTGACGAAACGCGAAACGTCGCGGATAAAAAAGCTCGCCGAAACGCTGATTATCAAAGACGCCGATTCGCTGGAAAGATTGGTTGACGAAACCGCGCTGTTTCTGCATCGCGACGTCGCCGATTTAAACGTCTCGCAAAAGAATATGATGATGCGCGTCAATCGCATCGACCCGCGTCTGGAAGGCAAAAAGGTTTTGATTGTGGACGACGATATTCGCAACATTTTCGCCTTGACCAGCGCGCTCGAACGCCAGCAGATGCAGGTCGTCTACGCCGAAAACGGGCGCGACGGCATCGAAACGCTCAAGAAAACGCCCGGCATCGAAGGCGTTTTGATGGACATTATGATGCCGGAAATGGACGGTTACGAGGCGATGCACGAAATTCGCCAGATTCCGAAATTCAAGTCGATTCCGATTATCGCCGTGACCGCCAAAGCCATGAAGGGCGACCGCCAGAAATGTCTGGAAGCCGGCGCGTCGGACTACATTACGAAGCCCGTCGATACCGAACAACTGCTTTCGCTCTTGCGTATTTGGCTCGATAAGTAGAAAAATAGAAGTTGGAAAGCAAACGTTCCGAAAATGGCGCGTTTGCTTTCCGCTTCAAGATTAAGGAGGGTTAATGACATCGGAATCTCAGGCAAACGTTCTGCTGGTTGACGACCGACCGGAAAATCTGCTGGCGATGGAAACGATTCTGGAGGATTTGGGGCAGAATCTGATTCGCGCCACAAACGGTCGCGAAGCCTTGCGTTTTCTGCTCGTCGAAGATGTCGCTCTTATTCTTTTGGACGTTCAAATGCCCGGTCTGAACGGCTTTGAACTGGCGGAACTGATTCGCGAGCGCGAGCGGACGCAACGGACGCCGATTATTTTTATCTCCGCCACCAGCAAGGACGAGCAATACGTTTTTAAAGGTTATTCGCTCGGCGCGGTCGATTATATGACCAAACCGTTCGAGCCGGAAATTCTCAAATCGAAAGTTCGTTTTTTCACCGAGCTTTTCCGCCAGAATCAGGAAATTAAACGCCAATCGGCGCTGGTCGAAAAAGCCAATGCCGAGCTCGATAAATTAAACGCCGAACTGGAAGAACGCGTTCGGCGCCGCACGATGCAGCTCGAAACCGCCAACCGCGAGCTGGAAAACGAGATAACCGTCCGCAAACAATCCGAAGCGCGGCTGGCGACCGAGCATACCATCACGCGCACGCTCGCCGACGCGCGCAGCCTCGAAGCCGCCGCGCCGCTGATTCTCAAAACTTTCTGCGACCATTTGCAGGCTGACGTCAGCTGCCTCTGGCTGCCCGACGAATCGGGCGCGAAGCTCTCCTGCATCTATATCGAAACATCGAAAGAAGCCGCCGACGTTTCCGCGTTTCTCAATGAGACGCGCCGCATAAATCTGGCGCGCGGCATCGGTCTGCCCGGTCACGTCTGGGCGAAAAACGCGCCCGTCTGGCTGCCGAACACGGTCAGAGGCGAAAAATATCCGCGCGCCTCGCACGCCGCTTCCGCCGGACTGCACAGCGCCATCGGCTTTCCCATCAAAATCGGCAGGGAGTTTTACGGCGTCATCGAATTTTTCACGCGCCAGCCGCTTCTGCACGACCAGGCTCTGACGAATATGCTGGACGCCATCGGCAGCGAAATCGGTCAGTTTATCCGCCGCAAACGCGTCGAAGCCGAGCGCGAAAGTCTTCTGCGGCGCGAAAAACACCTGCGCGAACAGGCTGAAGCGGCGAGCCGTCTGAAAGACGAATTTCTCGCCACCGTTTCACACGAGCTCAGAACGCCGCTCAACGCAATCTTAGGCTGGGGACAAATTCTGCAAGCCGGAAAACTGGAAAACGGCGAGCGTGAAAGCGCGCTGGAAACGATTTATCGCAACGCCAAATCGCAGGCGCAGTTAATCGACGACCTTCTGGACACTTCGCGCCTGATTACCGGCAATCTGCGGCTTAATTTGTCGCCGACGCCAATCGTGCCCGTTATCGAAGCGGCGATTGACGTCGTTCGTCCGGCGGCGGAAGCCAAAGACGTGACGCTCGCCGCCGTCTTCAATGCGGATGTCGAAACGATAACCTGCGACTCGCAAAGATTGCAGCAGATGATTTGGAATCTGCTGACCAACGGCGTCAAATTTACGCCGTCCGGCGGTCGCGTCGAGATTCGGCTCGAACAAACGAGCGATAAAATCCAAATCGTCGTCAGCGATACCGGACAGGGCATCGCGCCCGAATTTCTGCCTTTCGTGTTCGACCGTTTCCGGCAGGAAGACAGCTCCAGCACCCGTACGCACAACGGTTTGGGCTTGGGGCTGGCAATCGTGCGCCATCTGGCGGAGCTTCACGGCGGCTCGGTTCAGGCGGCGAGCGACGGCATCGATAAAGGCGCGGATTTTATCATCACGCTTCCCTGCTCGGCGCAGGTCAACGCGCCGGTCGAACCTGCTCTGGAAGAAACAAACGGGCACAAGCCGGGCGAAACGGTCGAGCCGGAGCTGAAAGGCGTGCGCGTCCTGATTGTCGATGACGACGCCGATACCTGCGAGATGTTGACTTTCGCCTTGAATCAATGGGGCGCAGAGGCGCAGGCTTCCGCCTCGGTTTCCGAAGCCTTCGATTCGATTGCCGAATGGCAGCCCGACGTTTTATTAACCGATATTAATATGCCGGGCGAAGACGGCTACGCGCTGATAAACAAGCTCCGCTCTTTGAACAACGGCAACGGCGCAAATATTCCCGTCATCGCCCTGACCGCCATGGCGCGTCCCGAAGACAGCGAGCAAGCCCTTTCGGCGGGCTTTCAGCTACACCTTTCAAAGCCCGTAGACATTCAGGAATTAGCCGAAGCGATTGCCAATCTGACCAGAAAATCGGCATAAAACAAGGTCAGAAGCCCGCGCGTGAGCAAGGGCGGAAACGAATGCGGATTGCGGATTTGGGATTTC
>DASVWG010000185.1:0-4948 GCA_036389695.1 Pyrinomonadaceae bacterium | reverse complement strand
ATGTTGAAACACGCTCCATCACTGTCGCGTTTCTGCCTTAAAATCGTCTGCAATTTGCCGAAACGGGCAAACAATTTATAATTGAACTTTTTATTGCGATGAAAACTTTTTATATTACAACCCCGATTTATTACGCCAACAGCCTGCCGCACCTCGGACACCTTTATACGACGACGGTTTCCGACATTTTGATAAAGCACAAAAAGCAGCGCGGTTTCGACACGTATTTTCTGACCGGAACGGACGAGCACGGCGTCAACATCCAGCGCGTCGCCGAAGCGAACGGCAGAACGCCGAAAGAGCAGGTCGATTTTATCTCCGGCGAAATGAAAAAAATGTTCGCCCGGTTCGGTCTGGACAATTACGACATTTTTATGCGGACGACCGAGCCGTTTCATTACGAAGCGGTGCAGAATCTCTGGCGCGAAATTGCCAAAAATAAAACGCCGAAAGGCAGAGAGACGATTTACAAAGGCTTCTACGAAGCGTGGTTTTGCCCGAACTGCGCCGAGTTTAAAACCGAAAACGAATACGAAATTCGTGACGGCGAAGACACGCCGCGCTGTCTGATACACGAGCGCCCGCTTGACCGCGTCGCCGAAGAAAGCTATTTTTTCCGGCTGTCGGATTACGGCGAGACGCTTCTCGAAATCATCGAGAAAAACCCGAACAAAATTCGTCCCGAAGCGCGGCGCAACGAGGTCGTCGCTTTTATCAAAGGCGGCTTGCAGGATTTGTCAATCAGTCGCGAAAAAAAATCGGTTTACTGGGGCGTTCCCGTGCCGGACGACGAGAACCATACGATTTATCTCTGGGTTGACGCGCTCTCAAATTACATTACGGCAATCGGTTACGGCAACGAGGAAAGAAAATTCGTCGGCTTTGAAAAATACTGGCAAAACGTGACGCATCTGGTCGGCAAAGACATCTTGCGTTTTCACACGATTTACTGGTGGTCGTTTCTGCTGGCGGCGGGAATAAAACTGCCCGATACGGTTTATGCGCACGGTATGTGGCTTGACGCCGAAGGTCGCAAAATGGGCAAAACGCTCGGCAACGCCGTCGAACTCGACACTTTGCAGCGGCATTTTCCGACTGATTCAATCCGGTATTTCGTTTTGCGCGAGATGGTTTTCGGGCAGGACGGAAAATTCAGCTTCGAAAATCTGATTGACCGCGTCAACGCCGATTTGGCGAGCGGCTTGGGAAATTTGTCGAGCCGCACGCTTTCGATGATTACGAAATACCGCGACGGCGTCATCCCGGACGGAAAAATCGCCGAGGAAAATTATATTTTCGCCAAGCGCGCGGGCATCAACGCGGACGAGCAGGAACTGGTTTCCGTGCTCGAACACGCGCGCGACGAATTTATCCGCAAGTTTGATAATTACGAGTTCAGTCAGGCGCTGGAAATCGTCTGGTCGGTGATTGCGCGGATTGATAAAATGATTTCCGACGCGAAGCCGTGGGAGCTCGTCAAAGACGAAAATCAGACGGAAACGCTCAACGCCGTTTTGTATCGCGCGACCGAAACCCTGCGCTGGCTGTGCGTTCTGCTTTATCCGGTCATGCCGGAAGCGACGCCGAAAATCTTCGGGCAAATCGGTCTGGGCGAGGACACTGCAAAAATAAATCCTGAAAATTTAAACTGGGGAGAATTAAAAGCGGGAACTCGAATCGGCGAAACTCAAGCCGTCTTCCCGCGTCTGGATAAAAAGAAAATTATGAGCGAGATTGAAAAAGAAAAGGAACAGCCCGTCGTCAGTAGTCCGTCGTCAGTTGAAAAGAAAGAAGAGCCGCCGGCAACCAGCGAAGGACAAAGGACGAATGACGAAGGACAATTCATCACGATTGACGATTTTTACAAAGTCGAGCTGCGCGTCGGCGAAATAAAAGTCGCCGAGCGCGTTCCGAATGCGGATAAACTCTTGCGTTTTGAGATTGATTTGGGCGAAGATAGCTTGCGGCAAATCTTAGCCGGTTTAGCCGAATATTACGAGCCGGAAAAACTCATCGGTCGCAAGGTCGTCGTGGTGGCAAATCTGAAACCGCGAAAAATGCGCGGGCTCGAATCGCAGGGCATGATTTGCGCCGCATCTTTAACCGAAGAAGACACGCCCGCGCTGGCGACTTTTCTCGAAGAAGTCAAAAACGGCGCGCGGTTAAAATAAAGAGAAACAAAAATGAAAAAATTACTACTGGCAACGCTCTTGTTGTCATTTTCGAGTTTGGCGATTTTAGCGCAGGACTATGAAGCGCCGCCGCCGCCATTGATTTATTTAGCGCCGCGCGCCGACGAGATTAAGGAATTTGTTTCAAAGGAAAATAATTTCAGCATCAGTTTTCCGGGCGTTCCGAAAACTGCCGCGAAGAAGACGGAAGAATCGACGGAAAATGTTTTTAGCGTATACAGAAGCGGCTCGAACTCGATAGTTTCGGTTTGGGAGTTTAAGAATGATGTCGAAAACAATCGGGAAGAAATTTTAGAAAGATACAGAAAAGGCATTCTAAATTTTCCGTTTCCTGGCGGCGCGGAGAAGGTCAAACCTACGATGACTTCGGAGAATGATTTTCAAATCGGCAAATACAAAGGAAGAGAGTTTGCGTATGAGGCTGGTTTGAAATTTACGAAAGTTCGGCTTCTGTTTGTCGGGAAAAGAATTTATGAAATAAAAACCGATGTCACCAACTGGCATATTTTGAGTGAATATCAAAAGGCTAATGCTCGCGATTTCGAAAGGGAAACGGAAAGATTTTTCAGCTCATTTCGATTATTAAATTGATTTAAATAAATCCGAAACGCGTTTGTTTCGGCAAGTCACACCAAAATCAGCGAACACCGGGAAGTAATCTTAAACAAAACCAAATTAAATTTAACGGCTCAGTTTTGTCTGCAACCGGACTGGCAAATAAATTTATGAAAAAGAATCTGCTTTTGATTGCTCTCGCAGTGTATTCTTCGGTCGCGCCGAATTTCGCGCAGACGAAAAAAAATACAAATCCTTCGCCGGTCAGCGCCTTCGCCGCCAACGAAACGGGCAAATCTCCGAAAATTAAACGCGCGACGGAAGAATCTTTCGGAGTCTGGAACGAATTCAGTTCGGAAAAACAAGGCTTTACGGTCGTCTTTCCGGCAAAGCCCGAAGAAATTTGGGAAAACGCGCAGGGCAAATTCGCCAGCTTCGAGACGGAAACCGCGAAAGCGCATTACGGCGTGATGCGAATGAAATTTCCGCCGCTGCTCGACCCGCGCCAGCGCGACATTCTCGCCGGAAATCTTTTCGCCGGGAGCTTCGACGCGGAAATTACGCATTTAATCAGCGAAAAAAACGTCTGTCTCGACGGAATATCGGGCAAAGAGCTTATCTACGAAGAAGCCGGAAAAATATTCTTCACCAGATTTTATATTCTGGAGCAAAAAATGTTTATGCTCAGCGTCAGCCTGCCGCGCGCGCAGTACACAAAAGATTTCGATTACTGGGCGATGAAGTTTCTCGACTCGTTCGGCGCGAAAAAAGATGCTAAATATATCAGTTAAAATTTAATGCAATTTGAACGGGACAAAGAGAAAGCCGCGATAAACTTCAAAAAGCACGGCGTGAGCTTTGACGAGGCGGAAACCGTGTTCGGCAGTTCTTTAGCCGGAATTTTTGACGACGAAACACATTCCATTGAAGAAAAACGTGAGATAATCATCGGATATTCTATTAATAATCGTCTCTTGATTATTATCTTTACCGAAAGAGATAATGAAACGGTTAGAATTATCAGCGCCAGAGAAGCGACGCCGAAAGAAAGGAGGAAATTCGAAAATGCAGACGGATGAAACAGACGAGATGCTGCCGGAATATGACCTGGATTATTCGAAGGCGAAGCCGAATCGTTTTGCCGAAAAATATCAGCAGATGCAAAGAACCGTTGTGCTTGATGCCGACGTCGCGGACGAATTTCCGAGTTCGGAGTCGGTTAATGAAGCGTTGCGATTTTTAGTCAGAATCACAAAACAGCACAAATCGGAATTAACTCACAAATGATTTTTGTCGATTCGCATTGTCACATTGACGGGACGGAATTTGACGCCGACCGCGAGGAAGTCATCCGGCGCGCGGCGGAAGCGGGCGTCAAAGCGATGCTTGTCGTCGGGACGGGCGCGGCGGACGAATTTGAAAATTTCGCGCGCGCGGTTCGGGTGGCGGAAAAATACGAAAACATTTTCGCATCCGTCGGCGTTCACCCGCACGACGCGAAGACTTTCACGGACGCGGCGGAAAAGCGTTTGATTGATTTAGTGAAATCGAGCGCGAAAGTCGTCGCGTGGGGCGAAATCGGGCTGGATTTTTATTACGACCACAGCCCGCGCGACGTTCAGGCTGAAGTCTTCCGGCGGCAGATTCAAATTGCGCGAGATTTGGGTTTGCCGGTAATTATTCATTCGCGCGATGCCGACGAGGAAACCGTGCGAATCCTGACCGAAGAATGTTCCGCCGGAGATTTTCGCGGCGGAATTATGCATTGTTTCGGCGGCACGCCCGCGATGGCGGAAGCTTTGATGAAAATCGGTTTCCTGATTTCGTTTGCCGGCAACATAACGTTTAAAAAAGCGGAAAATCTGCGCGAGGCGGCGCGCGTCGTGCCGTTCGAAAGGCTTTTGATTGAAACCGACTGCCCGTTTTTGACGCCCGTCCCGTTTCGCGGCAGGCGTAACGAGCCGATGTATGTCGTCGAAACGGCGCGATTTCTGGCGGATTTTTACGGAATCGAACTGGAAACGCTGGCAAAGCAGACGACGCGCAACTTTTCAGATTTTTTCAAAATAGATTTAAACACAGGGAAAAATTAACCGGGGATAAAGCGGATAAAAAGGATAAATATAAATTTTTATCTTTTCCTTTAAGGCTTGTCTATCTTTTTTATCCCCGGTTAATTTTTTGTTTGCTCTCTGTGAACT